>CAZXSM010000005.1:0-50231 GCA_964643255.1 uncultured Lachnospiraceae bacterium | reverse complement strand
CAACAAATAAATTTTATACTTTAATTTGATAAATGTCAAGTTAACTAGCTTGTTTATTCTAACAAAATGCACAGTTTTATATATAAGTTATTAATAATTTTATGTGACTCTCTCTAATTTAAGGCTTGTCCAAAGTAATAAAAGCCCATACTTTCAGTTAACTTAACAGGTACAATTTTCCCAATTAGGCTATCATCGCCAGGAAAATGTACTATTATATTATTTTCTAATCTGCCTGTTACAAGAGACGGGTCTTTTTGATTTACTTCTTCTACCAATATCCTGCCATTAGTCCCTGTTAAATTAGCGATATTCTCACCAGATACTTGTTTGATAGCATCTAAGAGCCTATCAAACCTATCTGTTACAACATCTTGAGCTACTTGTTCCATAGTTGCTGCAGGTGTTCCTGTTCTTATAGAATACTGAAATGTATAAGCATGATCAAATTTAGCCTTCTTAACTACATCAATTGTTTCTAAGAAGTCTTCCTCAGTTTCTCCAGGAAATCCAACTATTATATCTGTTGTTAAGGAGATATCTGGAATAGCTGTTTTTAATTTATCAACTAAAGTTAAATAATCTTCTTTTGTATATTTTCTGTTCATAATCTTAAGAAGTCTTGTACTCCCAGATTGCAGAGGTAAGTGTAGATGATTGCATACCTTGGAAGAACTTTTCATAACTTCAATTAATTCGTCTGATAGATCTTTTGGATGAGATGTCATAAAGCGAATTCTTTCCAAACCTTCTATTTTATCAACTTCTTTTAGAAGTTGACCAAAAGTCATAGGAGTATCTAATGTTTTACCATAGGAATTAACATTTTGACCTAATAGGGTGATCTCTACTACACCGTCAGCTACCATACTTTTTATTTCTTTTATAATATCCTTAGGGTCCCTGCTTCTTTCTCGTCCCCTTACATAAGGTACTATACAATAAGAACAAAAGTTGTTACAACCATACATAATATTTACACCAGCTTTAAAGGAATACTTCCTTTCACTAGGTAATTGTTCAACTATTTTGTCCGTGTCTTTCCAAATATCTATAACCATTCTTCTAGAATCTAATTGAATATACATCAGTTCTGCTAATTTATAAATATTATGGGTTCCAAACACTATATCTACAAATGGATAACTCTTTTTTATTTTTTCAACTATTTCAGGCTCCTGCATCATACATCCACATATGGAAATTATCATGTTAGGGTTTTTTTCTTTTAACTTACCCAAATAACCTAATCTACCATATACTTTTAAGTTTGCATTTTCTCTAACAGTACAAGTATTGTAAATTACAAAATCTGCTTCTTCACCTGAGACTGGTTGATATCCGATTTTTTCTAATATTCCTGCCAATTTTTCTGAATCTTTAGAATTCATTTGGCATCCAAATGTTTGTATATTATATGTTAAAGGTCTTCCAATTTCCCTTGATACTTTTTTAATATGTTTACTTAGTACTGCCATAAAATAGTACTGTCTATAAGGCTCTTTATCAGGTGCCTCGTTTAATATTTTATTATTATCTATATCTGTTTGTGTCTTCATAAAACCTCCGAAAATGTAATCTTATGTCTTGTTTATCTTATTTGTCCATTACCTATTATTATAAATTTTGTTGTAGTTAAAGCTTCAAGCCCCATTGGTCCTCTTGCGTGCAGCTTCTGAGTGCTTATACCAATCTCAGCACCAAGTCCAAATTCACTTCCGTCTGTAAACCTTGTTGAAGCATTTACATATACTGCTGCTGCATCTATTTCATCTAAAAACTTCATTGCATTACTAAAATTTTCTGTAATAATTGATTCTGAATGCTTTGTATTATAATGGTTTATATGTTCTATTGCCTTATCAATATGGTCAACTGTTTTTAATGAAATAATCCTATCTAAATATTCCATACCATAATCTTCTTCTTTTGCTAATCTAATATCATCTACAATTTCCTTAGATAGTTCATCTCCTCTAATTTCAACCTTATGTTCACTTAATCTGTTAAATAATAAAGGAATAAACTCCTTGGCAATATCCTTATGTATAACTAAAGATTCACATGCATTACATACACCTAGTCTCTGTGTCTTTGCATTCACTATTATATCTAAAGCCATATCAAAATCAGCAGACTTATCCACATAAATATGACAATTCCCAGTACCCGTCTCTATAACAGGTATAGTAGCATTCTTAATTACTGACTTAATTAAGCCTGCCCCACCTCTAGGTATTAGAACATCTATATATTCTTTCATCTTCATCATTTGTGTAACAACTTCCCTATCAGTATCTTCTACTAACAAGGCTGCATATTTTGGTAAACCAGCACTTTCAAGGCCATCTTGTATTATGCTCATAATTGCTTTATTAGAATTGATAGCATCACTGCCACCACGAAGTATAACAGAATTACCTGCTTTAAAGCACAGTCCAAAAGCATCCGCTGTTACATTAGGCCTGGATTCATATATAATACCTATCACTCCAAGTGGGACTCTTTTCTGACCTATTCTTAGCCCATTTGGACGCTCTTTCATAGAGATAATTTCACCTACTGGGTCATCTAAACTAGCAACATCTAATAAACCTTTGGACATATCTAGAATCCTATCTTGATTTAGGGTTAATCTATCAATCAAAGACTCTTTCATACCATTTTCTCGACCATTTGATACATCTAATGAGTTTGCTTCAATTATTTCATCTTGTCTTTCTAACAGTAATTCAGCTACCTTCTTTAGTCCATTGTTTTTCTTTTTTTGACTTATTGTATTAAGCTGGCTTGCAGCTTTCTTAGCTTTTTCTCCTAAGTCAGTTAAATAGTCCATTAAACCCATCCTTTCCAATAATTTGGTTTAGTGTAATATGAGCGTTTACCTTAATATAATTTTTACTAATTGTTATTCTTTTTGTTTTTCTTAGACAATTTTGTAACACTACCATCTTTCTCAACTATTGATACATTTTCTAATTGTCCTCGTAAGTTTCTTCTAACTGACTCTATATAATTTTTTCTAAGTTTATCTTGTTCTTCTTGTTCTTCTTTTGTTAAACCTTCTGTTTTTGATTTTTTATATAATTCATTTATTCTATCTAAATTTAATCCTTGTTCTGACACTTTATATCCTTTCTGGTTTTCTTCGTTTTTTCAAATAATCTAATAAAACAAAGTTTTCATTATTGTGGGCAGTAAATAATGTGCCTACATTTTCTCCGTCAATAATTTTTTCAATTATATGTACATCGTCACCATTAGCAATAACCATATCTGCTCCTGATCCCGTTGCTATCTTGGCAGCCTCTATCTTAGTGGCCATTCCCCCTGTACCAAGACCTCCATTAGTATCCTTACACATGTTTATAAGTTCCTCATCTATGTAGTCTACGTGCTCTATAAATTTAGCATTACCATTAACATTTGGATCGTCAGTAAATAATCCATCTATGTCAGATAATAAAATCAGCAAGTCAGCTCCTATTAAAGCAGTAACTATAGCTGACAAAGTATCATTATCTCCAAATTCAATTTCATCTGTTGAAACTGTGTCGTTCTCATTTACAACTGGAATAACACTTAGTTCAAACAATTTTTGAAATGTATTAAGAGCATTTTTTCTACTTGTAGGATTTATCATAGTATCTTTAGTCATTAATATCTGGGCTGATATTTGATTATATTCTGAAAAGAATTTTTGGTAAATCATTATTAATCTTGCTTGACCTACTGCTGCACAGGCCTGATTTAAACTTTTCTCTTTAGGTTTTTCTTTTAGGCTAAAGGTTTGCCTACCAACAGCAATTGAACCCGAAGAAACTAATACCACATCTTTACCCATGTTTCTTAGGTCAGTTAATACCCTTACTAACCTTTCTATTTTAACAAGGTTTATCTTGCCTGTTTCTTTATGAGTTAAAGAACTAGACCCAATTTTTACTACAATTCTTTGTTTATCCATAAATCTTTCTCTATGTTTATCCATTGTTTCCTTCCTTAGCAAGCTTACTTTTATCATATATATTAATTTGATAGAATTTTATACTGACTTTCCAGCTATATAGCCGCTAGTCCATGCCCATTGTAAGTTATAACCTCCGCAAGTTCCATCTACGTCTAATATCTCACCACAAAAATATAAACCTTTTACTATTTTTGATTCCATAGTATCTGGATTTACACTTGATGTATCTACTCCACCTACGGTTACTTGTGCCATTGAGAAGTCTTTAGTATCAACAACATTCATATTAAAGTTCTTAATCATATCAACAAGCTTAATTAAATTAGCCTTATCTAACTTATTACATTTCATATCTTTAGAAATGTTAGTTCTCTTTAATAAAGCTAATACTAGTTTATTATTAAATAATCCATAAAAGATTTCTTCCATGTTTTTATAGGGATTATTGTTTATTCTGTTTTCAATTAAGTCGATTATATCTTGCCATTCCATATCAGGAAACAAATCGATGTTTAACATGACCTTCTTAGATGAATTCAAGGCTTTTGATGCAAACCTACTAATTTGTAAGGTCACAATACCTGAGACTCCATACTTAGTAAACTGCAGCTCTCCTCTTTGATAACTTACTAATTCATCATCAATATAGACATTAATCAGTGCATCTGTCCTAATACCAGCAATCATTTTTGTAAACTTTTCATCAGATACTAATTGTACAAGTCCCGGTAAAGGCTCAATAATCTTATGCCCAAGTTTCTTAGCAAGGGCATAACCACTGCCATCAGATCCTAGGTTAGGAGATGCACATCCTCCATTAGCTAAAATAACCTTGTTAGCCTTATAATTCTTCTTATCTGTTTCCACAAGAAATATATCATTGCTTTTCTTAATCTGCTTAACACTAATATTACAGATAATATTAACTTCTAAGTAAAGTGCCTCTAACTCCAAAACATGAACCACAGATAAAGCCTGGAGTGAATATGGATAAGTATAACCCTTTATGTCTTTAGGATATATACCTAAATTCATAAAAAAGTTTATGGTTTCTTGGTAGGAAAATCTATCTAAGGCTTTCTCAACAAAATCTATATTCTCACTGTTAAAGCAGGAAAGTTCCATATGAGAATTAGTATAATTACATCTACCATTACCAGTAGCTAATATCTTCTTCCCTACCCTATCCTTTTGCTCTAAAATCGTAACAGCCTTTCCTGCCCTAGCCGCAAATATCCCGGCCACAAGCCCCGAAGCACCTCCACCAACAATAATAACCTTATCCATTCAAGCCACCTCATACTTCATCTGCAAAAGCTAAAATTCTCTACTACATCTATCAAGTCAAAACCAATAATTTTCTTCAAAATATAATAAGTCTATTTTATCAGAACCAAACAATATTTCAACCCCATAATCCCTAACCTACCTAAATTACCACAATCTAACCTAATAGGTGTTTTCTGTATGAATGGACATAATGCCATAAATGTACTCCAATGGCAAACACTTAGATATATACTCTCATATCTAAGTGTTTGAAAGTGGAGAACATTTATAGTTTTGTGTCCAGGCATCAGAAAATAGCCTAGTTCATATCCCCAAGCCGTTCCTACGACAGAATTTAGCTTGTGTAATTTTCTAATATTGCGTAGAGCTTTTCGTGATCTTCTATAAAATAACCTTCTTCTAGTCTAGATTTGTCTTCATCAGGTAAATCTCTTACTGACATATTGGTATATTGATAAACTGTCTTTTGATCACTATAAAATACAACTATAATGTCATCAACAGCCTTAATAAAGAATTGATATTGAACTAATTCAGGATTATAGGTTTTCTTTATTATAATTTCCTTGTCTGAAAATAAAAGCAATTCATAAGCACTAAGTCCATCTCTAAACTCATTCCAAGGCAAGTCTTCCATATAACTATCAAGATACTCAATGACTTCATCTCTGTTTAAACCTACCAGGTAACTTGGAACTTGTAATGTTTCATCTGTTAATTCATCTGTGTCTATATTATATGTTTGTAAAATATATTTTGTTGATGGAAGGACTAGAGTCTCATCATTGGCGTCGACTTCAACAGCTTCATTAGGAAAATTATTATTTGAATTATGATTGTCTTCTTTATTTACAAAATTATCATTAGAGTCATTTATATTAGAACTATTGGAATTATTTTCTAAAAACTTATCAAGACTATCTTCTTGAACAATTATTAAACCTTTATCTTCTAATGACATAATAAGATCATTATCTCTTTTATTTGCAGTCTTATTAAAATCTTGTAAGGCTTTCGTATAACTATAATAATATCCTGCAGATAAAACAAAGGATAAAGATAAAAAACTGACTAAATATACTAATATCTTTTTGTTTTTCATAAAATCACTCCTTTGATATTAGTATTCGCCAGTTTTTCCAGTTTATACAATTTCAAATTAAATATTTAATTATCTAAGCAATCTTAATTTTCTTGCAATTTTAATTATTTTATCTCCTTTTGGAAGTTGATACAACTCTTCTTCAGATATACCTTTTAATAATAATAATAAAGCAAAGTATACAATTACTGCTGCCGCTATAGCACCAAGAGTACTTATAGAGTTTATACCTATAAATGAGTATATTCCCTTATATGTAAATCCTGCAACAATTCCCATAATTATAGAACTTATTAAAGGTACAATAAATGTTTTCTTGATTTCTTGCCTGTATTCAAGAATTTTCTTAATATAGATCCAATTAAGAATAGAAATAATAAGTGGAAATATAATATTAACAATAATTAGAGCAAACACACCTAAGTCTGTAAATTTTAGTAGAAAATATAAAATAATTAAATGTACTACTAATCCTATACTTGAATGAATAACCGGCTTACTCATCTTATCTATTCCTTGTAAAACCCCATTAGTAATTGTTGAGTATGAATAGAATACCAAGGCAATAGATCCAACCTGTAACATTTGTGCTGGAAGCTCTCCTCCATCTTGAAAAAGAAGCTTTAAGATAGGTGATGCTAATACTGTAAATCCTGCTGCACAAGGAAGGGCGATAATCATAACACTTTTTACTCCCAAGCTTATCTTGTTTTTTAATTCCATCATCATACCATTAGTCTTTGAAGAAACTATACTAGGAACAATAGCGGTAGCTAAAGCTGTAGCTAGGGATACAGGTAAATTAGTTAACAAACGAAACTTATTATTAAAAATACCTAGTAAGATATTTCTTTCTGCTTCGTTGTAACCCTTGCCTGCCATAACATGTTGGAATATAGATGTATCAAGGATACTACCTAACTGATAAACCGTCTGACTTAAAACTGCTGGAACTATGGTCATTATAAGCATCTTTATAATAAATGTATATGTATCAACATGGTCAGTCTTGTCATTTACAACTCTACTTTTAATATAGTTCCAATTTAAAACAAAGACAAATATTAAAAAAGCTAGTGCTGCAATTGCCCCTAATAGTGTACCTAAAGTAGCTCCTGCTGCACCATATGCTGCTGAATCCACAGATAAGCTATATTGTTTTATTAGGTAATATGAAGCAACAATGGATACAATTGCATTGAATATTTGCTCGATTATTTGAGAAATAGAGGTCTGAACCATTGAATTGTTTCCCTGAAAAAAGCCTCTAAGAACACCCATTATAGAAAATACAAAAATAGTTGGTGCAAGTATTTTAAGTGGCATGGCTGTTCGAGGAGATTTCAATATATTTATAGCAAAATAATCTGCTCCAAAATAAACTATCAATGATGTAGCTAAGCCAATTAGAGATCCAAAAATTAATGCACTAATAAATATACGAAATGAATTTTTATATTGGTTTTTTATAACTCTTGAAGCAACAAGCTTTGACACTGCCAAAGGTAAACTATAGGAAGAAATTAGCAAGGCAATATTATATATTAAATAAGCACTTGAGTAATATCCCATTCCCTCATCACCAACTATATTAGTTAGAGGTATTCTATATAATAATCCTATAAGACGTACAAGAATTGATGCAAAAGCTAATAGTCCTCCTTGCACTAAAAAATTATTACTTGATTTATTGGTTGCCATAAAATCCTCCTAAGTACCTATTTGTGTAATGTCTTTCGTGTGTTTTCCTTATTCGAAGACAATATCAGATGTTTTGTCTCCAGGAAATATAGCAATAAATGTTTTGCCAGGGTTTATTTCTAACATACTCTTGTCACTGTTGTAATAAACCATACTTCTGTTTTGTTCATTTTTATCCCATGTTATTGGACTTGCTTTCCCATTTGTAATGAAGTATCCATCTCCACTAGCTTCCTTAAACGAAAATGAATAAGTTTCATCAATATCAAATCCATCTACAAATTGAACTATAATATTCTTAAACTTTAATTGTTCTCCAGTGTTAGCATCAATGTGCTCACTCCCATATTGAAACCTGTTATACAACTTGTTTTCACTATCGTATACAAAGTAGGGGCTTGCATAATTTGAGAATTTCAAGGTGAGTTTATTAACATCTTGATCACTTGTTAAGTCTGTGTCTTCCTTATAGAAGATAAAATGATTATTCAAACCATCATTATAATCTGTATTAAACTCTTTCATCTCTGTCCCTTTTATAACACCTTCTTTACTTGCAAAAGCATTATGGGGTGCTTTTATAGACGAATCACGGTAGAAGACAGTTCCACCTTCACCTCTTAAGCCACTAAGCTGGTCTAAGCCAAGTTCTTGAATCTTACTAGTACAATTTGATGATTCACCAAAACTTACAAAAATCGAATCATACTCATCTGCAATACTTGCGAAATATTGTCTTCCACTACGAATTGACCCAATTCTATCTGCACTAAAATCTTCAAAAACACCCATTAATCTTGTTATTCCACCTTCAACTAAGGCTTCATATATTATAGTAGCCTGTGAAGTTCCACTTTGAGGGTTTGCATCTTTAATGTTATTTATCATTAAAATATAGGGTCTTCTTCCTGCTAGATCTTCTGGTATATATTCACCACTAAGCCTGCTTATAACATATCCTGCAGGAATTTCTACAACTTGGATCTCCTCTTCAGTTTCCTCTTCGGTCTTTTCTTCACTTTCTTCTACAATTTCAGCTTCTGTTTCCTTATTAATCTCTAAATCATCCGTATCATCTTGTTTACTACAACCCACTAAAACTAATATAGTGACTAATAATATAAGTCCTATACTTTTCTTCATCATTTACCTCCCAATATTTAAATCAAGTAATATCTTTTTCTGTTTACTTTCCATTATCAAACGCTCTTCTTCCTCCTCATGGTCATATCCAAACAAATGTAACATGCTATGAGCAACTAAAAATGCTAGTTCTCTTTTTGTAGAATGACCATATTCCTGTGCTTGTCCGATTATTTTTTCAACAGATATTACAATGTCCCCTAAGACTAGCTCTCCTGTTTCAGGATTGAAGTCCTTATCATAAATCTCATCTTCTAAATAGAAAAACTCATCAATCTCTTCAAATTCAATCATAGGAAAGGATAAAACATCTGTAGGTGAATCTATTTTTCTAAACTTTTTGTTTATTTCTTGCACAACATTATTATCAGTTAATAGAAAATTAAGTTCAACTTCATAAGGAAATTCTTCTAGTTCTAATGTTTTTGCTACTACTTTATATATAATATCTTCATAATCTAAGTCTAGAGCAATATCACTTTCATACTCAATATTGATACTCATATTTAAAACCTTTCTTTAAAACACTTTTTTATTTTCGCTTTAATCTTTTACTGGTTTTTTTCTGATATTTTTTTCTTGACCTTTCAGCCTTGTCAAAATCATCATATGCCTTAACAATCTTTTGAACTAGTGGGTGTCTTACTACATCCTTGTTAGTAAGAAATGAAAACCCTAAATCATCAATATTACTTAAGACCTCAATTGCATGTTCTAAACCTGATTGGGTCCCTCTGGGTAAATCCTTCTGAGTCAAGTCTCCGTTAACTACCACTTTAGAACCATAACCTATCCTGGTTAGGAACATTTTCATTTGAGCAGGAGTTGTATTTTGTGATTCATCTAGAATTATAAAAGCCCTATCTAGAGTTCTTCCTCTCATGTATGCCAGTGGAGCTACCTCTATTAGACCTTTTTCTTCATTCTTTATAAATGCTTCATTCCCCATAATTAAATTAAGTGCATCATAAAGAGGTCGTAAATACGGATCCACTTTACTTTGTAAGTCACCTGGCAAGAAGCCAAGGTTTTCACCTGCTTCGATTGCAGGCCTGGTTAGTATAATTTTGTTAACCTTATCATTCTTAAAGGCGGTGATTGCCATTGCCATTGCTAAGTAAGTCTTACCAGTACCAGCAGGCCCTATGCCAAAAGTAATCATCTTGTTACGTATCTTATCTACGTAGTCTTTTTGACCAAGGGTTTTGGGTTTAATAGGTTTTCCACTTACAGTATGACATATGATATCATTATCTATTTCTACTAGTGAGCTAGGCTTTTCATCCTTAGTCATGGATAATAGATAATTAACACTTTGGTCTGTTATTGTATTACCTTTCTTTGATAATTCATACAGCTGGTTAATTATTTCTTCTGCTTTTGCAACTTTATCTGCTTGCCCAACTAGTTTGATTTTATTGTCTCTTACAACCATACCTACATTCAATGTTGTTTCTATATTTTTTATTAAAGAGTCAAGTTGACCAAATATATTCTTTTGATGTTTGGCTGGTATATCAATTGTCGTCTCCAATAAGCTCATCTTCTGTTTCCATCCTCCATTCATGTTCATTTACAATTTTATAATCAATAATAGATTCTTCTACCACTATATTACCTGTAGCAGTACAAGACTTCTTATTAGTTTGAAACTTTACACTATTATTTTGTATTATAACATCATTTTCTTCTAATTTCCTTAAAACTCTATTTAATCTTGTCTTAGCCAAATCTTTTGCTTCATTTTCAGTATATATTTTTTCCACTTCTATATATTCATAAAGATTAAGCTTTATTATACTTAATGGAAAATAAAAATTTGTTACAGGTTGAAAAATAATTTCTTCGGTAATTATATCATATCTTTCATAAGGAATCCTATATTTATACAAATTTAATACTTTAGAAAGAATTTTTACTCCATATTTTGTCTTACTATTGTTAGTATATTCCTTTTCTGTAGTTTTAAGTGGAAACTTATCCTTATATTCATAATAGGTTCTAGCTTGTATATCTCCATCTGCCATAACAGGCTCTTTTGATACTAGAAGGTCATTATCTCCTATTACCTCAACTACCCCTGAAATTAAGATATCCCCCTTTTTTACAACATCCCCTACATTAACCATAGGGGTACCACTTCTAATCACTGTTTCAGTAATAATACCATTTTTTGACGCAACAATATGACTTGGCCTATCTCCTTTTTTTCCACTACTAGGTAAAGTGGTTTCTTTAAGATTGATAATTAAGTTTGTACCCTTTATTTCAGCTGATACCCAACCAATATCAGTATAGCTTTCTCTTATGTTTTCTTCTATTGCCCTACAATCAATATCTTTAATTTTCTTTCCAACATATACATCTTGAGTCTCTAGAAATTGTAAGATGGTTTCTTTGGTATATGTTCTTCCGCCATTTACACTAATATTCCATATATTAAGTGAAAGCATATAAATTATCAAGGCAAATATAAACAAGCCTAATACAAAGGCTTTTCTTTTTCTATATTTATGTAGGGTAAAAGGCAGGCCTATTTTTTTATCAATCCAGGGTAATGTATGGGATTTCTTTGCAATAGTCTTTAGTTTTTTATAATCCTTTGCTAACATTTCAAATTGATATTGCCCACCTATGTTTTTAAGATTCCATATGTATATATCATTGTTTTTGCATAAATTTATAAATCTTTCTGGATATCCATCATTTATTGAAATATATAAATATCCCATAAACCATCTTAAAAACCTTTTTAACATCTTGGTCCCCCTATATTATTACTCATCTTTACCATATTTAATTGAATTTAATCTTCCGGAAATTTTCATTTCTTCATTGGCAAAATATGAAACGGTTAGATTCTTACCTTGTATTAAGACATTGCCCACACTAGTTAATATTTTAATATTAGTAGATGTATATTCAATGATTCTCTTATAATTTTCAATACTTATTTCATTTTTCCCAATAATAGTAATGATAGGTGCTCCCGTCAGTATATCAGAAGGTAGATTAAGGGTACTAGATAACATATTTAAATATGATTCCCTTTCCTTATCTTCTTCCTTTCTTTTCTTACCTATTTTTTTATAAAATGGGCCAAAAGATTTATTTTTGTTTTTCTCATGATTAGATTTGAACTTATCCCTCACATATGCACCCCACATTAAAGTTTCTTACTATATAAAATATATGGTTTAAAATCCTGTCCTATACATGAAGAGGTGATTTTATATCAAGTTTAAAACATAGAAAATGTTCCATAGTAATGGTGATATATTTTGATATCACAAGACTGTGGAACATTTTCTTTTCTTACCTGTATTTTATTGCAGCTTACATAATTATTTCATTTTGTCCATCTTGTTTAAAGATTCCCAAATTCCATTCAAATAAGCAATACCAAGAGCCCTATCATACAAACCATATCCTGCTCTTGCTTCTTCATCCCATATCATACGGCCATGGTCAGGACGAATATATACTTCTGGACAAGTATCATAAATTGCCCTCATAATTTCAAACATATCTAGATCACCATCGGCTGACAGGTGTGATGCCTCACGGAATTTCTTATCTCCAAGATATTTGACGTTTCTAACATGACAGCAAGCAATACGATCTTTTTCTCCAAAATGGCGGATAATACTTGGTATGTCATTGTCTGGAGAAGAACCAAGGGAGCCCGAACATAAGCAAAGGCTATTAGCATGACTATCAACTAGGCTAATTATCTTGTCAAAATGTTCTTTGGAGTGGGCAATTCTTGGAATACCAAATACTGGCCAAGCAGGATCATCAGGATGAACTGCCATTCTAACTCCAACTTCTTCACAAGTAGGAATAATTCCTTCTAAGAAATACTTATAGTTTTCTAGAAGTTTTTCCTCATCAATCTCTTCATATTGTTTTAAAACACTGTCTAATTCAGCTAACCTATCTGCTTCCCAGCCTGGAAGTGTAAAACCACCTGCTGATTCAGCTGTTCTTTCTACTAATTTCTGAGGTGTCATCCCCTCAAGTTCCTTTTGGTCATAATATAGTGACGTTGAACCATCTTCTGGTATCTCTCTATGTAAGTCAGTCCTCAACCAATCAAAAACAGGCATAAAATTATAAATTATAACCTTAATCCCGCATTTTGCTAGATTTCTAATAGTTTGATTATAATTTTCAATATACTTGTCTCTTGTAGGTAATCCAAGCTTTATATCTTCATGTACATTAACACTTTCTATTACTTCTACTTCTAGTCCAAAACTATTAACATGATCTACATATTCTTGTATTACTTCAAGGGGCCATATTTCACCTGCTGCATATTGGTCTAAAACCCCCATAATTCCTGAACAATTAGGTATTTGTTTGATGTACCTTAATGGTACACTATCATTACCTTCACCATACCAACGAAATGTCATCTTCATAATTTTCACCTCAAAGCAATATTTTTATATTTGTCTTATAGTGTCTCTTAATTATATAATATTTTTTACTATTTTTAGGTTACCATATACTAAGTGTTTTATCAATATGAGTAATTATATATTAGTAAAGGCAAAATAAAAACTCTTGAGCAAAGCTCAAGAGTTTTGTCATATGATTTAATCATATAGTAGTTGGTAATTATTTTTTACGTTTGCGTGCCGCTTCAGACTTTTTCTTACGTCTTACGCTTGGTTTTTCATAATGTTCTCTTTTACGAATCTCTTGTTGAATACCTGCTTTAGCGCAGTTTCTTTTAAAACGACGTAGAGCGCTGTCTAGTGATTCGTTATCTTTAACTGTAACATTTGACATATACTCACACCTAACCTCCCTCCAGTTGTGTATTGTGCTTATACAACTGTTTGGGTTTAATAATTTATAGCACTATAAGAATTATAACATATAATGCTTATTCGTCAACTATTATTGCCTAGAAGTATTTAACTATTTATAAACTTTTCTAGAATAATTGGAGCTTGGCTTACAACTTCATCCATATTTTCAGGTTTCTTTCCACCTGCTTGAGCCATTTGTGGTCTACCACCACCGCCACCGCCAACTATTGGTGCCAATTCTTTTATTAAATTACCTGCATTTATACCTTTATTAACTATAGAATCTGTAACCATAACAAGGATATTAACTTTTTCATTATCTGGACTTGAAATTAGTACTATTACACCTTCACCTAACTTGTCTTTAAGTTGGTCACCTAAATTACGAAGCCCATTCATATCTATACCTGCTACCTTTGAGGCAATTAATTTAACTCCCTTTACATCAGTAACATGATCAGATATATCACCTACAGATTCCTTAGCAATGTTACTCTTTAATTTTTCGTTTTCATTGTTAAGGTTCTTTAAATCTTCATGTAAATGTTCAATTCTATTTACTAAATCTTTTGGTTCAGCTTTTAATGCTCTTGAAGCTTCTATAAGTAAGTTTTCCATTTCTTGATAATACTTAATAACATTTCTACCTGTAATAGCTTCAATTCTTCTAACACCTGCTGCCACACTTGTTTCAGATATTATTTTAAATACTAGAATATTAGAGGTGTTATTAACATGGGTTCCACCACAAAGTTCTTTACTAAAGTTACCCATAGAAACCACCCTAACATCATCATCATATTTTTCTCCAAATAGTGACATTGCACCTGCTTTTTTAGATTCTTCAAAGGACATAACCTTAGTATTAACAGGAAGTGCAGTATTTATCTTATCATTAACTATATCTTCTACTTGCTCTATCTCTTTCTTTGTTAATGCTTCAAAATGGGTGAAGTCAAAACGCAACCTTTTATTATCAACATAAGAACCTGCTTGTTCTACATGATTGCCTAATACAGTTCTTAGTGCCTTTTGTAGCAAGTGAGTTGCACTATGATTTCTAGCAGTATCTTTTCTTTGTTCTTCATTTATTGTAAGGAGCACTTCTTCATGGACACTAAAGTTACCTGTTTTGACAAAACCTACATGGCCAATTTTTCCACCTGAAAGTTCTATTGTATCATCTACAACAAATACACTATCATCTCTTGTGATAGTTCCTCTGTCAGCAACTTGTCCACCACTTGTAGCGTAAAAAGGCGTCTCTTCAACTATTACTGTACCCTTTTGTCCTTCTTGTAATTCTTCTACAACTTCATCCTCTGTTGTTAATGCAATAACAGTAGAGGTCCCACTGTTGCATGTATAACCAATAAATTCTGTGAGAAGTTCAGGATCTAATTTATTGTATACTGTCTCTTCCGCTCCCATATAATTTGTTTCTTCACGAGCATTTCTTGCTGTTTGCCTTTGAACTTCCATAGCTTCTTTAAAGCCTTCTTCATCAACAGACATACCATTTTCTTCAAGTATCTCTTTTGTTAAGTCCATAGGGAAACCGTAAGTATCATATAATTTAAATGCATCTTTACCAGAAAGAACATTGTTTCCTTGGGATTCTAACTTTTCTTTTAGGTCTTCCAGTATATTTAAACCTTGGTCAAGGGTTTTATTAAAGTTATCTTCCTCAACACTTATTAATTTTAATATATATTCACTACGTTCTTCTAATTCCGGATATCCATTCCTAGATTCTTCAATTACTAACTTACTAACTTTAGTAAGGAACTTGCCTTCTATACCTAGCAAACGTCCATGTCTTGATGCCCTACGAAGTAGTCTTCTTAAAACATAGCCTCTTCCCTCGTTAGAAGGTATTATTCCATCACCAGTCATAAAAGTTACAGACCTTACATGGTCAGTTATAACACGTATAGAAACGTCCATATCAGGATCCTGTCCATATTCTACACCAGCTATCTCACACACTTTATCTCTTATTGCTTTAACTGCATCAACATCAAATATTGAACCTACATCTTGTACAATTGTAGCTAACCTTTCAAGTCCCATACCTGTATCAATGTTTTTATTCTCTAATTCTTCATAATTGCCCTTACCATCACTGTTAAACTGTGTAAATACATTATTCCACACTTCAATGTATCTGTCGCATTCACAGCCTACTGTACAGTCATCTTGACCACAACCATATTTCTCTCCACGATCATAAAATATCTCTGAACAAGGACCACATGGACCTGCTCCATGTTCCCAGAAATTATCTTCTTTTCCAAATCTAAATATTTTCTCTTTAGCTAGTCCAATATCTTTTTCCCAAATCTCATATGCCTCATCGTCTTCTTCATAAACAGAAGCGTATAATCTCTCTGGTTCCAGACCAATAACTTCAGTTAGAAACTCCCATGACCATTCTAAAGATTCTTTTTTAAAATAGTCTCCAAAAGAAAAGTTTCCTAACATTTCGAAAAATGTACCATGTCTGTCAGTTTTACCTACGTTTTCAATATCTCCAGTTCTTATACATTTTTGACATGTTGCTATTCTATTTTTGGGTGGAATTTCTTGACCTGTAAAATATGGTTTAAGTGGGGCCATACCTGCATTAACTAATAATAAACTTTTATCATTCTCAGGCACTAATGAAAAACTATCTAATATAAGATGGTCTTTACTTTCAAAGAAGTCTAAAAACATGCTTCTTAATTCGTTCATTCCATATGCTTTCACGTAATTTCCTCCTACCTATTTATTAGGGTTTATATTTTCATAATTTTATATTCAACTCTTAGTAAAATAAGCTTTATATATATTTAACTTTAAACAAAATTATTAATATGTTCATAATAAAATTATTTAGATATAAATTATATACTAATAAATAATTATATTAACAATTCAATTATTTGTCAATTATTCAAAAACTAATGATACCTAAGTGGTCAAATAATATTTTAAAGGCCATGAAAATCAGCACTACACCACCAAAATATTCAGCCTTTGATTTAAACTTGATTCCAAAAACACTTCCTATTTTAACTCCAAAAAAGGAAAAAACAAATGTTGTTATTCCCATAAGTGTTATAGAGGGTATTATATCAACCTTTAAAAATGCAAATGTAACACCTACTGCTAAGGCATCTATACTTGTTGCTAGGGCTAGAACAATCATTTCCCGAAATTTAAGAGAATCGTCACCATTAGAAGGACAGGTAGAACCATCATCTTCCCTTGCTTCTTTTATCATATTAATTCCTATAGCACCTAGTAATACAAATGCAATCCAATGGTCTATACTACTTATGCTATCTTGAAATCTAACTCCTAATAAATACCCAGTTAAAGGCATTAAGGCTTGAAACACCCCAAAATATGCTGCTATAATCAAAGCTTTCTTCTTGCTGCTTTCTTTAAAACTTAATCCTTTACATATTGCTACTGCAAAAGCATCCATTGATACTCCAATAGATATGAGGAACAGTTCTATAAAAGTTAATGAACTCATTACTAATCTCCTTAGCTTATATAGGATAATCTTGTTATATTCTTATTACAATTATGTAGAATAATAATACAAATACATAAAAACTTATCCAAAACATTCGGATAAGTTTTTTTTCTTTGAAAAACTGCTATACAATTATAGGCCTTATCTAGTCTATAATCGTATAACAGTTTTATAATTATAATAATTAATTTGTAAATATTTATTCTATCCAGCTAGCTATTTCTTCAATGCTATCTCTTTTCTTTTTAGGAAAATCTTCCCTAACAGGATAACCAACAGGTAATAATGCCATTGCTTCCATGTGTGATGGTAAGTCAAAATCTTCTTCAATTTTTTTACTATCAAAATCACAAACTATACATGTACCTAGCCCTAGATCTGTTGCTGCTAAAGTCATATTTGCTATAGCTATACCACAATCAATATCTCCATGGTCTTTTCCATCATCTCTTTTCCATGATTTCGAACGGTCTAAGCAAACAATAATTATTGCTGGGACATTTTGTATCCATTTCCTTGGATAAGAAGCAATTACTTTTTGTATTTCTTCTGGCTTAGTTACAACTATATAGTTAAGGGGTTGTTTATTAACTGCCGTAGGTGAAAGCCTTGCTGCTTCTAGTATACTTACCAGCTTATCTTTTTCCACTTCTTTATCTTGATAATTTCTGAGTGAATATCTTTTGTTAGAAAGTTCTAAAAATATTTTACTCCTCCTATTTTACAAATTAATAACCACGTTTTTTCCATTAGTAGAAAATATTTCTTTTACTTTTCTCATTAATTCTTTTTCCGGTTCACTAGTATCACCTAGAGAATATGGAATACCAAGTTCTTCCCATTTATATTCACCCATCTTGTGAAATTCCAAAGGTTCTATCCTTTTTACATTAGGATAATTATCTAAATAGTCTGACAAGGCTTTAATACTTTCTAAATCATCAGTTAGGTCTGGTACTACTACATACCTTACCCAAACATCTATATCCTGCTCTTTTAGCATGTCTAAGGTTTTTAGAGTAGGATCAAGTTTTACTCCAGTAAGGTCACGATAAACATCTTTATCAAAACTCTTAATATCAAGCAATACTAAATCTGTATATTTATATAGTTCTTTTACATTATCATTGATAATAGCTCCAGAAGTATCTAGAGCTACTGAAATTCCATTTTCCTTACATAGTTTAGCAACCTGTGATAAAAATCCTGCTTGTATTAATGGGTCTCCTCCAGTGAAGGTTACACCGCCACCAGAAGATTCCATAAATGTTTTGTATTTCTTTATTTCATTAAATAATTCATCTACTGTAAATTCTTTACCACCTGTTGTATCCCACGTATCTGGATTGTGACAATACTTGCATCGTAAGGGACATCCTTGCATAAATACTACAAAACGGATTCCTGGTCCATCTACTGTTCCTAAAGTCTCAAAGGAGTGTATTCTTCCCTTATCTTTCATAGCAATCGCCTCTCTTTATTTCCAGAAAAATATTTATCTTTCGTGGAAAGTTCTATTAATTACGTCAAGTTGTTGTTCACGATTTAATTTAACAAAGTTTACTGCATATCCTGAAACCCTTATAGTAAGTTGTGGATATCTCTCTGGATGATCCATTGCATCTATTAAGGTTTCTTTGTCAAATACGTTTATATTAATATGATGGCCGCCTTCTTTAAAATATCCATCCAATAAGCCAACTAAGTTAGTACTTCTTTCATCAATTGTTTTTCCTAGTGCTTTTGGAACAATTGAAAATGTGTATGAAATTCCATCTTCCGCATGACGATATGGCAATTTGGCAACTGATGACATAGATGCAACAGCTCCATTTTCATCTCTACCATGCATTGGGTTTGCACCTGGTGCAAAAGGCTCGCCTTTCTTTCTACCATCAGGTGTAGAACCAGTTTTCTTACCATATACAACGTTTGAAGTAATAGTAAGGATAGAAAGTGTTGGTGTAGCATTTCTATAAGTCTTTTGTTTACGTAGTTTATTCATAAAGTTCTCCACTACCTCAACTGCTATACCATCAACTTCCTCATCATTATTACCAAAGGCAGGATAATCTCCTTCAACCTCATAATCAACTGCAAGACCTTCTTCATTTCTAATTACTTTAACTTTAGAATGTTTTATAGCTGATAAGGAGTCTGCAACTACAGATAAGCCTGCAATACCACAAGCTTCTGTACGATATACTTCAATATCATGTAAGGCCATTTGAAGTTTTTCGTAATTATACTTGTCATGCATATAATGAATTACATTTAAGGTATTAATATATAGTTCAGAAAGCCAATCTAGTACTTGATCAAACTTTGTTATAACTTCATCATAATCTAGGTATTCACTTGTAATAGGAGCAAACATTGGTCCTACTTGGTCACCTGACATTTCGTCTTTACCACCATTAATTGCATATAATAGGGCTTTAGCTAGGTTTGCTCTCGCACCAAAGAATTGCATTTGCTTACCTATTCTCATAGCAGATACACAACATGCAATACCGTAATCATCGCCCCATACATTTCTCATTATATCGTCGCTTTCATATTGAATAGCACTTGAATCAATTGAAACCTTTGCACAATACTCTTTAAATGCTTCTGGCAAATACTCAGACCATAAAACAGTTAAGTTTGGTTCTGGTGCTGGACCTAAATTATACAGTGTATGAAGTATACGGAAACTACTCTTAGTTACAAGTGTTCTTCCGTCAAGACCCATACCACCAATTGCTTCAGTAACCCATGTTGGGTCTCCTGAGAACAAATCATTATATTCAGGTGTTCTAAGGAATCTAACCATTCTTAGCTTCATAACGAATTGGTCCATAATCTCTTGAATTTCTTCTTCTGTTATTAAACCATGTTTTAAATCTCTTTCATAATAAATATCTAAGAAAGTTGTTACGCGACCTAAACTCATTGCTGCACCATCTTGTTCTTTAATGGCAGCAAGGTAAGCAAAATAAACCCACTGAGTTGCTTCAAGAGAATTTGTAGCTGGCTTAGATATATCAAATCCATAGGAAGCAGCCATTTCTTTAAGTTCTCTTAAGGATTCAAGTTGTTCTGAAATTTCTTCTCTTAATCTAATATCTGGAGTTTGTAAAACTGGTATTTCTAGTAGTTTCTTTTCTTCTTCTCTTTCTTTAATTAGTATATCAAGACCGTAAAGTGCAACTCTTCTATAATCACCAATAATACGACCTCTACCATAGGCATCAGGAAGACCAGTAATTATACCAGAATGTCTTGCTTTACGCATATCACTTGTATAAGCATCAAATACACCATCATTATGTGTTTTTCTGTTCTTATATATTTCTTCTACTGTTTTATCTAATTCATATCCATATGAATCTAAAGCTTTTCTAACTACACGGATACCACCATTTGGCATAATAGCTCTTTTTAAAGGTTTATCAGTTTGAAAACCAACAATTACTTCTTTTTCTTTATCTAAATATCCAGGATCAAAAGCGGTAATTGTTGATGGTTTTTTAGTTTCAGCATCTACAATTCCCTTTTTATTTTCTTCATCCATTAACTCTAGTACATCTTCCCAAAGACTTTTAGTTCTTTCTGTAGGTCCTTCTAAAAAGGATTCATCACCTTCATATGGTGTATAGTTGTGCTGAATAAAACTCCTTACATCTATTTCATTAACCCAACTTCCTGGTTCAAAATCATACCATTCTTTTTTATTAATTTCTTTCATCATTTGCCCTCCACTTTTATAAATAAATTTATCTTTAATAAACAGTTAAATATAAAAAACACAATAATAATAATACAATTTATTTCAATTCCCAGTGCATTACTACGAATTGAATTACACATACATTCTAAACCATTTTTTAATAAATTTCAATACTCTTAATACTAATTCTATATTTTACATAAAGCAATCATCGTTAATATTTTAACAATTAGTAACTACTTTGTAAATATTAAAGCAATAACTAATAATCTTTCATCACTTACACCAAATATAAATATATATTTCCCTTATAAGCAATAAATATACTATATTAAAAAGCTTATATAATAGAAATAAGTTTATTATCACAAATCTTTAGTCCAAAACTCAGACTTTTTCATAAGAATTATCTTTTTTAAAACAAATATTCTCACAAAATCATCAAATCATTAGAGAAAAACAAAGTATCAGGATGGTGTCGTAGGTTTTCTTCCTACTAAAGAATAACAAAGAGGCATGATGGTATACTGCCAGCTTGTTTATCTCGAGCTCACACCATAGTTAATTCAAATAGTCTAATATTGATATTTGATCAGTCTCCGGCAATTCCCCAAATAGGTCCATCCTGGCCATTGCTTCAACAACAGTACCACTTACCCTACTTCTGTTTTTAAAGTCCTCCAAAGAGGTAAATGGGCCATCCTTGGCCGCTTCTACCACTTGAACTGCTGCTTTTTCTCCAAGCCCATCAATAGAATCAAAAGATGGCATAATCTTTCCATCAATAATCTGGAACTCTTTTGCCTTAGCAGTAAATATATCAATTGGCATAAACTCATAGCCCCTAGCATACATTTCTTGAACAATCTTTAAATCTCGCAAGGTATCTTGCTCTTTCTTAGTAAGCTCATTGTGCCTCTTATTAAGTTCTGTAATGTGCATTTCAACCCGTTCTTGTCCCAGACACATAGCCTCATAGTTAAAAGCAGTAGCTCGTATACTAAAATATGCCGTATAATAAGCCAAAGGATAATGAACTTTGTAATATGCAATTCTAAAAGCCATCATAACATAAGCAACAGCATGGGCTTTTGGAAACATGTATTTTATTCTTTTACATGACCAAATATACCAGTCTGGAACATCAGCCTCTATCATGGCCTCTTCCATTTCAGGAGTTACTCCCCTGCCCTTACGAACAAATTCCATTATTTTAAAGGCCATGCTACTTTCCACGCCCTTATTGATTAAATATGTCATTATGTCGTCCCTAGTACATATGGCAGTTGATAGAGTACATTTTCCTTCTCCTATAAGAATCTGAGCATTATTTAACCACACATCTGTTCCATGGGATAAACCTGATATTCTAACTAATTCTGAGAAAGTTGTTGGCTTTGTATCTCTAAGCATTTGCATAACAAATTCTGTACCAAACTCAGGAACACCTAGTGACCCAAGGTCTGTTCCCATTAGGTCATTTGCTGTAACTCCAAGTGCTTTAGTACTAGTAAAGAGTGTAAGGACTTCTTCATCATCAAATTTAATTGAAAGAGGATTTAGCCCTGTCAAGTCTTGTAACATTTTAATCATTGTAGGATCATCATGACCAAGTATATCAAGCTTTAGTAAATTATGTTCTATTGAGTGATAGTCAAAATGAGTTGTTATAATATTGGTTTTCATGTCATTAGCAGGTCTTTGTACTGGTGTAAAGGAATTAATATCTTCCCCATGAGGTAGTACTATAATTCCACCTGGATGTTGACCTGTTGACCTTCTTACTCCTACACAACCTGATAAGATTCGGTCAATTTCAGGTTTTCTTTTCTGACTTTCTCTTTCTTCATAATAATTCATCACATAGCCAAATGCAGTTCGCTCAGCCATAGTACCAATAGTACCTGCACGAAATGTATGACCCTCGCCAAATATCTCTTCTGTGTACTCATGAGCTCTTGCTTGATATTCACCGGAGAAGTTAAGGTCAATATCAGGCTCTTTAGTTCCGTCAAATCCAAGAAATGTTTCAAAGGGTATATCATGTCCATCTTTGTTGAGAGGTTCATTACAGTCTGGACAATTTTTATCTGGCATATCATAACCAGACATTCCAGCATACTCTTTTACCTCATCTGAATCAAAATCATGATAATGACAATTTGAACAATAATAATGTGCTGGCAAAGGATTAACCTCAGTAATTCCAGACATTGTCGCAGCAAAGGACGATCCTACTGAACCCCTTGAACCAACTAAATAACCATCTTCATTAGATTTCTTTACTAGTTTTTGAGAAATTATATACATAACCGAATAACCATTATTAATAATAGAATTTAATTCTTTTTCTAATCTCTCTTCAACTATCTTAGGTAAGTTTGGTCCATACATTTCATGTGCTTTCTCATAACATAATTCTCTAAGCATTTTCTCGGAATTCTCAATCACAGGTGGACACTTGTCCGGTCTAACAGGACTTATATAATCTATTTGGTCTGCAATCTTGTTAGGATTAGTAATAACAACTTCCTTTGCTTTTTCTTTTCCTAAATAATCAAATTCTTTAAGCATTTCATCAGTGGTTTTAAAATATAAAGGTGGCTGTGAATCTGCATCTTTGAATCCTTTACCCGCCATAATTATTCTTCTGTATTGTTCATCTTCTGGATCTAGAAAATGAACATCTCCAGTTGCAACTACAGGTTTGTTATATTCTTCACCTAGATTAACAATTTTGCGGTTAATATCTTTTAAGTCTTCTTCAGAATTAACATCATACCTATCATTACCAATCATAAAGTTATTGTTTCCAAGAGGTTGGATCTCAAAATAATCATAAAACCTTGCTAACCTGTCTACTTCATTTGCACTTTGACCTTTAAGTATTGCTGAATAAAGCTCTCCTGCTTCACAAGCAGTTCCAATAATTAATCCTTCACTATACTTCATATAGACACTTTTAGGAATACGTGGTCTTCTGCTATAGTATTCTATATGAGACTTTGAAATTAGCGTATATAAGTTTACTCTTCCTATTTCGCTTTTTGCTAAGATAATGGAATGATATGTAGGCATCTTCTTAATTACATCTGCAGATACTTTATCAAGTACATCAATATCATTTAAGGTTTTAACACCCTTTTCTTTCAGTATATCAATGAACTCTAAAAAAATCTCTGCTGTAGCATTGGCATCATCTACAGCCCTGTGATGGTTTTCCAAAGATATATTAAAGTGTTTTGCAACAGTGTTTAACCTATAATTATTTAAATTTGGAATTAAAAGTCTTGCAAGCCCCACTGTATCAAGAGAAGTATGATTAATAGGTATTTGAATTCTATCTGCGTTTTCCCTGATAAATCCCATATCAAAGGTAGCATTGTGGGCTACTAAAACACATCCTTTACAAAAGTCCAAAAATTCAGGTAAAACTACATCAATTGTTGGCTGACCTATAACCATATCATCACTTATACCAGTTAATTTCTCTATTTCAAAAGGTATAGGAGTTTTAGGATTGACAAAGGAAGAAAATCTATCAGTTATTAATCCATTTTCAATCTTTACACCACCAATTTCAATTATACGATTATTTTTTGAACTAAATCCAGTTGTCTCTATATCAAATACAACATAAGGATCGTCTAAGCTTTGATTTTTAGAATTACTAGTTACTGATTTTAAATCATCTACTAAATATGCCTCAACTCCATATATAACCTTAAATTCCTCCAGCCTCTTCCATTCTGACTCTGGGTAATCCTTTTTATTTAGGGCATAAGGAGCCTCTGGAAATGATTGAACAACTCCATGGTCAGTTATAGCAACAGCCTTATGACCCCAATCAAAAGCCCTTTTAATCAAATCCTTAACACATACAACAGCATCCATATCACTCATTTTAGTATGGGCATGAAGTTCTACTCTTTTTTCTTCACTAGTATCTTTTCTGATTTCTGAAAAATCAGGAATAGTCTTCATTCCAGATATTGAAGCTATTGTAATTTCTTTATCATATTTATCATAACGGGCAAGACCCTTGATTTTAATATAATTAGCTTTCTTTATTGTCTCTAATAATATAGGCACCTCATCTGTGTTAATAAAAACCTTACATGAGATTGAATCTGTAAAGTCAGTAACTGAAAACATTACAATTGTTTTGTTATTACGGATATCTCTTGTATCTATATTGAGTATTTTACCCCTAATTATAACTTCACCTATTTCATCTTGGATATATGTAATAGGGGTAGTTTCTCCATCAAAGCCCCTACCATAGAACACATCTGGGTCTTTAGTATTCCTAAGATAAGAAGGCTGGGCTTGTCTACCTATCTTTGGAGACTTAACTATATTTGTTTTTGTTTTCTTAGTACTTGTACTTTCTTTTACTTGGTCTGTACTAGTAGATCCTATATTTTTATCCGCATTACTATCTAGATTAACATTAGAATCATTAAGTCTTTGACTTCTAATTTCTTCAATGCTTACACTTCTTGCCTTGCTTTCTTGATTGTCTTCCTTAGGTTTATAATATTTGTATGTAATCTGAATATCAAAATTAAACCTAGATTTAAATATATATGTAAGATAATCAGCAAGGTCTGGGCAAACATTTTTATATAGAAAGTTATCCACAACATTAAAACAGAATATGTTTCCATCATAGCAATCTATCTCAGAATGTTTTAATATATTATATTCAAGAATACTCCTATCCTTGAATTCATCTAACAAAGAATCCTTATAAATTTCCATAAGTTTCTCTGGTGTGTATTGTTCAGATAAGGTGTATTTCTCCAATATTGTTACTGAAAGGAAAGGAAATAATTGCTTATGTAATTGATACTCCATTGTTTTAATTTTCTTATTACTAATTAAATGTTGGCTGTTAATGTATATTTTAAGTAAAGATTCAGCATTGGATACAACTACTCTTTCAACTATAACTTGCTCAAATAGTTCAGTAATATCTCTTGGTCCCTTTAACTCTTCAAATACTTCAAAAAACATTAACTTAGATTCATTACTCATTATTGCTCCTCTTTCATTTTCAGTAATTCTTGTCTTAAAGTGTTAAGCAATTCATCTTCTGCTACCTTCCTAATAATTTGTCCATGTTTAATAAGAATACCTTGACCTTTTCCACCAGCAATTCCTATGTCAGCTTCTTTTGCCTCACCTGGTCCATTTACAGCACATCCCATTACAGCAACCTTGATATCAAGATCAATATCTTGAACCATATCTTCAACCTCTTCTGCAAGGCTAATTAAATCAATTTCAGTTCTTCCACAAGTTGGGCATGAAATTAAATCCACTCCTCCTTTTCGAAGATTGAGATTTTTAAGAATTAGTTTTGCTGATTTGATTTCTTCTTTTGGGGCTCCTGATAAGGAAACACGGATGGTGTTGCCGATACCTTCATAAAGTATAATTCCTAGACCTACAGCTGATTTAATATTACCAGAATAGGGGGTCCCTGATTCAGTAATTCCAATATGTAGGGGATAGTCGGTCTCTTTAGCTATAAGCTTATGGGCTTCAATACTCATTAAAACATCAGATGATTTAATGCTTATTACTAAATTGTCATATCCCATACTTTCTATTAATTCAACTTTATCAAGAGCACTTTCTACAATACCTTGTGGTGTTACTCCATTATATTTTTCTCTAATATTCTTCTCTAATGAACCACTATTAACTCCAACTCTAATTGGGATATTCTTTTCCTTAGCTAGGTCAACAATTGCCCTTACCTTTTCATTACTTCCAATATTGCCAGGATTAATGCGTATTTTATCTGCACCATTTTCCATGGCAGCTATTGCAAGACGGTAGTCAAAATGAATATCCGCAACAAGAGGAATATGGATTTGTTTCTTGATTTCCTTAATAGCTTCAGCTGCTTCCATATTAGGAACCGCACACCTGATAATATCGCATCCAACTTCTTCAAGCTCAATAATCTGCTTAACCGTTTCTTCTACATTATGTGTTTTTGTATTAGTCATAGATTGGATAAGAATTGGGTTCCTACCGCCTAAGACCTTGTCACCAATTCTTATCTCTCTTGTGTTTTCTCTAAGTTTTGCCATATCATAGACCTCCTTTAACAAATCAGATTCCAAAGGTTAAAAAGGCAGTATTCTTCTAACATCATTAAATAGGATTATAACCATTAAAAGCATTAAGGCCATAATTCCCACAAAGTGAACCATTCCTTCTTTCTCTGGAGGAACTGGCTTTTTCCTAACGGCTTCTACAAATAGGAATACAAGTCTTCCACCATCTAATGCAGGGAAAGGAAGAAGATTAATCACACCAACATTTGCACTTAACATAACCATCATATTGGCAAGATTTATAAATACTGTAAGAGCTCCACCTGTCTTACTAACTTCATAGGTGTCTCCAATAATGTTTACAATACCTACAGGACCAGCAAGATCATTCATACCTGCCCTACCTGATACAAGCATTTTTAAACTTTCAAAAACATTTGAAATATTAAATTTCACTTCCACTAGTCCATATTTAATTGCATCTAGAAAGCTTCCTTCTTCATATCCATAACTAATGGTATAGCCTATATCATAGCCTTCTCCGTTATATTCAGGCTTTACCTCAACTAGCTTTTCCTCGCTATTTCTTGTATAACCTATTTCTACCATATCCTCAGTAAGAGGATTGTTTTCTAAGTGGTCTGCTAACTCTTCCCCTGAATTAATAGGGGTGCCATTATAACTAGTAATTATATCTCCAAGCTCAATACCAGCATTTTCCATAGGGTAATCCTCAATCAAACTTTCAACTTTGGCTGGAGATGAATCTGGCAAGTATGAAAATCCTAATATATAGTTTTCTTTATATTGAGGTGCTAATTCTATTTCATGTTTTTTATTATCTCTTTCATAGCTTATATGGACTGGTTCATCAGTTAATTCATTAAATATAAAATAAGAATTAGCCTCTCTACTTATAGATATGTTTTTATTATTTATCTTAGAAATTTTATCGCCTTCTTGTAAACCTGCTAAGTCTGCTGCTGATTCTTGTGCTACTCCTGTAATAATCGCAGGATCATATCCAATGATACCCACAATCACTGCAGCAACAACAAAAGCTAATATAAAGTTGAAAAAAGCACCTGCAAATACAACAGAAATTCTTGCCCATACACCTTTTTTGTTAAAGGCTCTGTCATCTTCTAAACTTTCATCTTCACCTAACATCATACAAGAACCACCAAAAGGTAATAACTTAATAGAGTATATAGTGTTCTCTAGTGGCCTGCTAAACTTTTCAAATTCATTCTCTGTTAGAAATCCTTTAAATTTATAACCATCATCTGTAGGAACAAAACTTATTAACCTTTTGCCCATTCCTAAGGAAAATTCAGTTACAAATATACCATTTACTTTCGCTAATATAAAGTGTCCAAATTCGTGTACCAATATTATGATACCAAAAATTAATACTGCTATAATTATGTTCATATAGCCCTCCAAATATTTTTATTTCATTTTATTTACAAGAATTTTTATATAATCATATGTTTCTTGCTCACATTTAAGAATTTGCTCTACTGTCGGATTATCAATTAATTTATGAACTTTTACTGCTTCTTCAATTAATTTGACAATGTCTAAATATTCTATTTCTTTATTTAAAAACATCTCTACTGCTATCTCATTAGCTGCATTATAAACAGTAGGCAAACTACCACTCATCTTACCTACCTTATATGCTAAGTCTAGTGCTGGAAATGTTTCATAATCTGGCTCTTCAAAGTCTATTTTGCCTAATTGGTAAAAATTAATTCTCTCACCAGGCAAGTTTTTCCTTTCAGGATAATATATAGCATATTGAATTGGCAAGGTCATATCTGGAGTTCCCATCTGTGCTATTATACTACCATCAATAAACTCTACAGCTGAGTGAATAATGCTTTGGGGTTGAATTACAACCTCTATTTGATCAAAATCCACACCAAATAGCCATTTGGCTTCTATTACCTCTAAACCTTTATTAACTAAAGTAGAAGAATCAATTGTGATTTTTTTTCCCATAGACCAATTTGGGTGATTTAAGGCGTCTTCTAATTTTACATTTTTTAATTCTTCTTTGGTTTTACCTCTAAAAGGTCCACCAGATGCTGTAAGTATAATCCTACTTACCTTATTTATATTCTCTCCATTAAGAGCTTGAAATATAGCTGAATGCTCACTATCAACTGGATATAAATTAACACCATATTCTTCAACTAAGGGCATAATTATATGTCCAGCAGTAACTAAAGTTTCTTTATTGGCAAGAGCTATATCTTTTTTCGCTTTTATAGCATGGATGGTTGGTAAAATACCTATCATTCCCACTATTGCCGTTACAACCATATGACTGGTTTTATAAGTTGCACATTCTATTAAACCTTCCATGCCTGTTACAATCTTAACATTTAAATCTTTTACTTTTTTTCTTAATTCATTCCCTTTATCTTCATCCATCACACAAACAATATCTGGATTGAATTCTCTAATTTGGTTTTCTAATAGTTCTATATTAACATTTGCACTAAGTGCTGTTACATTTAGATCATTATTATTTCTAACAATATCTAGAGTTTGAGTTCCAATAGAACCTGTTGAACCTAATATTGATAAATTCTTCATTTGTTACCTCCAAAACCTAACCTATTACAATAATTAGATAGTATACTATAGGTGCCACAAATATAACACTATCAAATCTATCTAATATTCCACCATGACCAGGTATTAATTTGCCATAGTCTTTAATATTATGGTCTCTTTTAATTGCAGATGCAGTTAAGTCTCCTAATTGAGATATTACACTCGAACATCCACTTATAATGGCAAAAGCCACTTTTGGATTATTAATGGTTGTGAAATGACCTTCAAAAATTAATCCATATAAAAAACCAATTAATCCTGCGCCAAGTATTCCGCCAATACAACCTTCTAATGTTTTCTTAGGACTTAAATTAGGCAAAAATCTACGTTTACCAATTAACATACCTACTAAATAAGCAAAGGTATCACTAGCCCAAGAACCAATAAAAATCAACCAAACTAAATAGATACCATTATCTAACATACGGACTTTATATATATAGCTAATCATAATTGCAACATAGAATAAACCTACAAACATATAAGATACTTGTTCTATCTTGTACTTAGGATATAAGATGACATAAATAGTCAAATATAACAATAAAAACAAAATAAATAGTAACAAGTAATTATCTATACCTGTGTATAGAAAGCCGTAATATGTAAGGCATGCTATGTATCCTATTACAGCAAAAACAGTCTTATTCAGGTTAACTGCTCTGTAAAGTTCCATCATACCTATTAATGAAATTGCTAAAAGCCCAAGAAAAAGAAAGTCTCCACCTAGAACTACAAGTATTATAGTAAGAGCAAATACAAGAACTGCTCCAACAAGTCTTTGTTTAAACATAAATTCCCCCTGACTATACTCCACCAAATCTTCTATCTCTACTATTATAAAATTCAATAGCCTTAATAAGTTCATCCTTGTCAAAGTCTGGCCAATATACATCTGTAAAATAAAATTCCGCATATGCTAATTGCCATAATAAAAAGTTTGATAGTCTTTGTTCTCCACTTGTTCTAATTAATAAATCAGGATCTGGTATTCCAGCTGTATCTAAATATTTTTCAAAAAGCTCTTGATTTATACTATTAGCACTAATCTTCTTATCATTTAAATCATTAGCTAATTTATCTATCCCTCTAATTATTTCGTCTCTAGATCCATAATTAATGGCAACTTGAAGGTTTAAGCCCGTATTATCCTTAGAAGCTTTTTCTAGGTCTTGTATGTTTTTCTGCATTTTAGGCGACAAGGCAGTAATATCACCAATGACTCTAACCCGCATATTATTCTTTTTACTTTCTTTAATAGATTTTTTCAAATAGTCATCTAATAAAGCCATTAAAGAATCCACTTCTTCTTTAGGACGATTCCAGTTTTCGGTTGAAAAAGCATATATTGTAACATACTTAATACCTAAATTATAAGCATCCTCACAAATTGTTTCAACATTTTCACTTCCCTTTACATGACCATAATTTCTTGGTCTATTATGCTTTTTAGCCCATCTACCATTTCCATCTAGTATAATTGCCAGATGTTCTGGAATCTTCATTGACTCTAGTTTATCTTTACTTGCCATCATAACCTCCGAAATGTATATTTATGAATATCTCTTATTCCTAATTATATTTTGATTGTTGTTACTACTATTATTATACAATATTCTTCATTAATATACTTAATTATATTTTAATTATCTATTATAAAATAGGACGTATCTTGAATATCAAAATACGTCCTAAGGTTGAAAATACAAGATTTCTTGCATTTCTCACTAATTATTTTAAATAGTAAGAATTTCTTTTTCTTTATCTTCTGTAAGCCTATCAATCTTATCAGTAAATTTATCTGTTAATTTTTGAACATCGTCTTCATATACTCTAGCATGATCTTCAGAAATTTCTGAATTGTTTTTAAGTTGTTTTATCTCGTCATTAGCTTCTCTTCTAATATTTCGGATAGAAACTTTAGATTCTTCTGCTTTCTTTTTAACATCTTTAACTAAATCTTTACGACGTTCTTCTGTCAATTCTGGAAATACTAAGCGAATTACTTTACCATCATTGTTTGGTGTAATACCGATATCTGAAGCTAAAATTGCTTTTTCAATATCCTTGCACATTGAAGCTTCCCATGGTTGAATCATAATCATTCTTGGTTCTGGTACTGAAACATTCGCAATAGCTTGTATTTGAGAAGGTGTCCCATAATAATCAACTCTTATATTATCAAGAACACGGGGATTTGCCCTACCTGCTCTTATAGTAGCAAAATCGTCATCTAATGCTTCAATCGTTTTACTCATGCTATTTTCATAATTCTTTAAGTCAATACTCATAATATAATATCTCCTCCTGGTTTTTATTACTTATACCGTTACTTTTGTTCCATTAAAGTTACCACTTACTGACTTGACTATACTGTTTTCTTCTTGTAAAGCAAAGACTAACATTGGCATCTTGTTCTCTAAAGCTAATACTGTAGCAGATAAGTCAACTACCCTTAACTCTTTATCTAAAGTTTCTTGAAGGCTTATACTAGTGTATTTAATAGCATCAGGGTTTTTGGCTGGGTCACTATCATAAACTCCATCAACTGCTTTTGCCATTAATATTATGTCAGCTTCTAACTCTATAGCTCTTAAAACTACACAGGTATCTGTTGAAAAATATGGGTGGCCTGTTCCTCCGGCTAAAAATATAACCTTACCAGATTTTAATCCAGATACTGCTTTATCTTTTGAAAACAACTTTGTCATAGACCCACATGTAAATGGGCTCATAATATCTGTTTCCATTCCAAGACTTCTGAAAACTTCTGAAACATAAATACAATTCATTATAGTAGCAAGCATACCAATTTGATCAGCTTTTGTCCGGTCTATATTATTACTCGTTCTACCCCTCCAGAAGTTACCGCCCCCTATAACCACCGCAACTTCAATACCCTTGTCCAACAAGGATTTTACTTGGTCTGCGACTTCTAAACAGGTTTCTTCATCAAATCCAGTTTTCTTATCTCCTGCCAATGCCTCGCCACTCAACTTTAACAATACTCTCTTGTACTTACTATCCATTTTAGCTCCTTAGCTATTAATTTTTTATTCTTAATTATATATTTTTGTAGACTTTGTTTTATTATACTTAATATATCTATTTATGTAAACATTAGTTAAACAAACTTTCAATATCTTTTTGTGCATAAACTAAGTTACAATGACCATCAATTATAGCACCATCATTAATTTGTATTGATGAAGCTTTTATGTCACCTTTAACTACAGCAGTAGAGTCAATTATAACTGGTCCGTTAACATCTATTTCTCCTTTAATTGCACCTGCAATGTGAAGAGAAGCTGCCTTAACATCTCCAATTATTATGGAATCTAAACCTATTTTAACATCATTAATGGCTTCAATGCAACCTTCTAATCTTTTTGCTGCTATATAAACTTCTGAACCGGTACAATTACCATTAATTTTGCCATATAAAGAAAGTTTTCCATCACATAAAACATCACCAGTAACTGTTCCATAAATTTCTAAAGAACAATTAGACTCTATATCACCAGTTATAGTTGTACCTTCTTGTATAGTTGTAATCACACTGTCATCTGCTATTCTATTCATATTATTATCCCTTTGTATTTTATTGCCCTCTTCTATCGTATTGGTTGGGGGCTGAATGTTATCATCAATAGTGTTAATTATTATATTGTCTTCATCATCTGTATCTTGATTTTTATTGTCATTAACAGATTCATCATCTGGCTCATCTTGCAAGTCTTTGCTATCCTCTAAGGAATCTTCTGTTTCTTCTTCAGATGAAACTTCTATTTGATCTTCTTCTGTTTCTTCTTCGGATGAATCTTCTATTTGATCTTCTTCTGTTTCTTCGGATGAATCTTCTATTTGTTCTTCTTCAGTTGAATCTTCTGTTTGTTTTTCTTCATTATCTTCATCCAAATCAGATTTTTCACCCTCTACGTCGTTAGCTGTAATAACATCATCTAAATCATCATCGATAAGTTCATTGATAGCTTGATAAAAATCTTCCTTTATATCTTTCATATAACTCATAGCCTTCTCCTATCTTAATTTATATTTAAATCATTAGATTAACTTAACAAATATAATATGTACTTTAATTGATATCACTAATTTTGATTTGTTGTACTGGTTTGACCTGATTTGTTAATGGCAGGATTTCAACATGATTTTCCAAAAGTGCCTCTATAATTTTAGGAAGGGATTCAACTGTACTTATCTTGTTATAAGAGTCGTGCATTAGTACAATAGAATTGTTGAATATTTTTACTCCATCCATTATGTTCCTGTAGGACTCTTCTGGCGATAAGTATTTGTTCGACCCATCTCCATTAGCTACATTCCAATCAAAATAAGTAATACCTTTATCCTCTATAGCTTGAATAAAAACTGACATATCAAGATCACTTACCTGGTTTCCACTACCTCCAGGAAACCTATAAATATCAGGTTTGTGATTAGTATTCTCATAAATCAAATCTGATAATTTTAATAAATCATCTTCAAAACTTTCTACTGACTCATATATCTGGTCATATCTATGGGAATATGAGTGTAGTCCTATTGAATGACCTTCATCAACAATACGTTTGTACATATCTTTTGAAAATTCATCAGTCTTACCTATAACAAAAAAAGTCGCCTTTACATCATATTCTTGTAAAATATCCAAAATTTTAGGTGTATTAATACTTGGTCCATCATCAAAGGTTAAATACACCCTCTTAGGGCCTACAGTTTCTTGTGAATCTTGGTCTTCCTTTTCATAAGTAAGATTATTGTTAAGATTTTCTTTGTCTATAATACTACTCCTGTTGTCATCTAGTATCTCATCAATCTCTTTTTTGTCAGATTCAATATACTTGTCTTTTATATCAGTAGCTTGAAGATTTTGAGACTCTTCAAGTATAAGATTTGCATCCTCTTTATAATCTTCAACTTCTTGAGTTATACCATTATAAGCATCTGCCATCTCAATACTTGGTGCAGCATGAACAATAAGGTCTTTGGTGTTATGTAGTTGTGCGTAAGTTACTCCATATTTATCTATCATTAACATATCTATCTGACTTTGTAATGAGTTAACTTTAAATATTAACAGTATACAAAGGATTGTCGGAATGATTATTAAAAGAGCAACAATCAAGATAATCAATTTTTTAATCTTTTTTACTCTCTTTTTTCTATCTACAGGAGTTTTATTCTTTTGTGTTTCTATTTTTATATCCACACATTCTTCCTCCATCTATAATTTTTCTACATATAATAACATATATAGAGATTTTACCACAAATATAGCTATTATACAAAGCAAAATAATTACTTTTATAATTTTAATTACAAAAAACTCCCAACCGATTATGATATTTGATAATTCAATAATATCATCCTCCAGTTAGGAGTTTTTGTTTTTTATATCTGTTAGGCTAGTATAAGTTTTTCAAGTTCTAAAGGATCTAACTTGTTACCATTTTTATATGCTCGCATATTGCCACCGGAAACTTCATCAATTAGTGCAATATGTTTATCATCTCCGACTCTACCAAATTCAAGTTTAATATCATACAGTTCAATATCTTTTTTTGCTAAATCCTCTTTAATAATTTGACATATTTCTCTTGTTAGGTCAACTAAAATATTATATTCATCCTTAGTCATAATACCTAGCATTTCTAGGGCTTCATCTGTAATTAGGGGATCTTGCCTTTCATCATCCTTTAGAGTTACTTCTACATATGCATCCAGTACTTGTCCTTCTATTGCATATAAACCATATCTTCTAATAAAACTACCTACAGCCCTATACCTACATATTACTTCTACACCCTTACCAAACATACTTGCAGGTAGAACAGTCATTGTAGCTTTATCTATATCAGCATCTATATAATGAGTTGGTATGCCCATCTCATTAAACTTTTCATAATAATACTTAGTGATGCTTATTCCTGCTTTACCAACACCTTCAATTGTTAGTCCCACGGAATTTGCACCAGGATCAAAAACACCATCTTTACCTGTTACATCATCTTTAAATTTCAACAGATAATGACCATTTTTTAGATTATATACATCTTTAGTTTTTCCTTTATAAAGTAATTCCAATATGTTCTCCTTCCTGCTTTCTTACCATCTATTTAGATAATTGCGAAACATCTTGTACTCTTATGGTCGTTAGTCATAATAACTAAAAACGGTGATCGTGACCCTTGACGCAAAGTCACCCTTATTTTAGTTGTTATGCCTAACTCCTATTCAAGATTCTAAGTTTCACAACTATTTATATATGACTGACTAAGATTAACTGATAAAGAAAGCTTTGAAAACATTTGCTTTCAAAGCCTTTACTATATTCTTTATATATTATCGTCCTAATTGTTGTGCTACTTCTTCAGCAAAGTTTTCTTCTCTCTTTTCAATACCTTCGCCTGTTTCGTAACGTACATATTTCTTAATTGATAATTCGCTTCCAATTTCTTTAGATATTTGGTCTAGATATTTTTGAACTGTTAAACTAGAATCCTTAACGTATTCTTGATCAACAAGACTTACTGCTTGTAATTCTTTGTTTAGTCGTCCTTCAATAATCTTTTCAATAATATGCTCTGGTTTATTGGAATCTTCATTCATTGCTTGAACTTTTAATATTTCTTTTTCTTTTTCAATATATTCTTGAGGAATTTCTTCTCTATTTAGATATTTAGGTGCGATTGCCGCTACTTGCATAGCTACGTTTTTAGCTGCTTCTTTTGCAATGTCATTTACAACATCACTTTCCATTTCAACTAAAACAGCTATCTTTCCACCACTATGAACATATGATTCAACAAATCCATTATCTGTTACGATTTTATCAATTCTTCTAATCTTCATGTTTTCTCCAATAATAGAGATTTGTGAAGATAATTCTTGTTCAACAGTTTTATCTGTATCTAGTTCCCAAGGCTCTGCTAAAAATTCGTCAAGATTATTTGCATCAGTTTTTGCAACTTGTTCTACTACAGCATTAACATAATCTAAGAACTTGTCATTCTTAGCAACGAAATCTGTTTCACTATTAACTTCTACAATAGCTCCAACTTTTCCATCATCGGAAACTTTAACTGCACTAACACCTTCTGCAGCAATTCTTCCAGCTTTCTTTTCCGCAGCTCCTAGTCCTTGTTCTCTAAGGAAATCAACCGCCTTATCAATATCTCCATTGGTTTCGGCAAGTGCTTTTTTACAATCCATCATGCCTGCACCAGTCATTTCACGTAATTCTTTTACCATTGCAGCTGTAACTTTCATTGACTACCTCCGTTAATTCGACTTATAATTTCAACATGTTATGTTTATTTCTGTTTGGTTAATTAAAATAATTCTATTATTTTACTTCTTGAACTTCTTCAGCTTCTTCTGACTCTTCATCATCGTTAAATGCAACACCTTGATTAGCTTCGATTACTGCATCAGCCATTTTAGAAGTAATTAACTTAATTGCTCTAATAGCATCATCATTACCTGGTATTATATAATCTAATTCCTCAGGATCGGAGTTTGTATCTGCAATACCAATTAATGGAATATCTAATAGGTGAGCTTCTTGAGTACATATGCTTTCTTTCTTATGATCAACAACATAAATGATATCTGGAAGTCCATTCATGTCTTTAATACCACCTAGATTTCTATCAAGTTTACTCCATTCTTTCTTAAGTTGAGTAACTTCTTTTTTAGGTAAAACTTCAAAAGTACCGTCTTCTTCCATTGCTTCAATTTCTCTTAGACGATCAATTCTACTACTTATAGTCTTCCAGTTAGTAAGCATTCCACCTAACCATCTTTCACTAACATAGTACATTCCGCAACGTTGTGCTTCAGCTTTTATAGAATCTTGAGCTTGTTTTTTAGTTCCTACGAAAAGAACCTTACCACCATCAGCAACTACATCTTTAACAGCATTATATGCGTCATCAATCATACCTACAGTTTTTTGAAGGTCGATAATGTATATGCCATTTCTTTCTGTATAGATATACTCTGCCATTTTTGGGTTCCATCTTTTTGTTTGGTGTCCAAAATGTACACCTGCTTCTAATAATTGTTTCATTGTAACAACACTCATGTTTTTTCCTCCATTTGGTTTTATTCTTCCGTACACATCTTATCTTTAACAAACCAAAATTTAATTAAGTATTTTGGCACCTTGCTAAAAATCAGCATACGTGTGTTTTTAACATAGAAATCATACCATGAAATATTACATATAGCAAGTTTAATTCAAATTTATTTGTTTCTTATGTTTTAATTAAGAACAATTCAATATAACTTGTTAAAGATCATTTACTGTTATAAAAAGTATTAAATATATCTTTAGCTATTGGCACTGCATTTTCACTACTATATCCTGCATTTTCTACTATAATCGATAAGGCAATTTCAGGCTTGTCTGTATTTGCAAACCCTATAAACCAAGAATGTGACTTTTTGCCTTCTGCGTTTTGTGCAGTCCCTGTTTTACCTGCTGCAGTATATTTATCACTTTGTAGTCTGGTGGCCGTTCCCGAATTAACTACTTCGGCCATGTATTCCGTTAAAACTTCTGCTTCCTGGCTTTCTAAATATCTTTTATTAATTTCAGGTGTAAATTTCTTTACAAGATTACCATCAGAATTTGAAATATGATCAACCAAATAGGGTTTCATGCCTATTCCCCCATTTGCAAGAGCACTTGTAAACTCAGCCATTTGCAAAGGACTAATCCTTACATCACCTTGTCCTATGGCTACTAGCGGGTCATTATAGTCTAGGTCATCAGGTAAGTATGTGTCTAAATTAAGGTCAGCTATAGTTTTTTTGAACTTATCAAAGTCAAGGTTTTCACCAATATATGCTAAAGAACCATTGCAGGATTTACTTATTGATTCTTTCAACCCTATGCTACCATGAACACTTTCGCAAGCTATATTTTTATAGGTCCCATCACATTCAAAAGTATAGCTTTCATAGTTGGGGTTTTGTCTTATAAACTCAAGGACTGTAACCATTTTAAATATTGAACCTGGAGGATAAGCCTCACTTGTTGCCCTATTCATTAAGGCTTTATTCTCCCTATCATCTTTTATATTATCCCATATATTATCAATGTTGTTAGGATCATATGCAGGCTTTGAAACCATGGCAAGAATCTTACCAGAAGATGGCTCAATTACGACAATCGCTCCCTTATTGTTTCCCAAGCCATCGTATGCTATTTTTTGCAAGTCATGGTTAAGGGTTGAAATAACATCGTCTCCAAGGTTTTTTTGTCCTGTTAAGTCCATTAATATCTTCTTTAGTCCGTTAGTATTAGAAGTTAAGAGTCTAAAGTTTTCACTAAACTCTATTCCAGTTCTTCCCTTTGAAAGTCTGCCAACAGGATGAGCAAATAATTCACTGTAAGGATATATTCGTTGTTCTATCCCATTTTCGTTTTCCTTAGTATACGCAATGGTTTTACCATCTGATGAAAGAATACTTCCTCTTACAATTTGTTCTGCTAATAAATCTTGTCGTTTATTATAAGGATTATTAACTACATCTTCACTTTTTGTAATAATAAAACTAGAGAAATATATGATTACAAGAGCAAACAAACCAATAATTATATAAGCTACATTAATTATAGGTCTTGATTCTTCTGCTGCCTTATTAAGATCCGGATTAGTCTTTGGGTCTACAGATGGTTTGTTTTGCTTATTATCGGTTTCTTTTTTTCTTCTTCTTTGGTTTAATTGCTTTTTGTTTGTTTTTTTCTTGTTCTGATTTTTCATATTCCTCAATCCTATCTTGATTTAATACAAATATTCCCTCAATAATTGCAAACATGGCTAATGAACTAAGCATTGAGCTACCACCATAGCTTATAAAAGGCAGGGTGACTCCTGTAGATGGTATAAACTTAGTTACACCACCAATAGATAGAAATCCTTGGAAACCTAGTATGGAACTAAGTCCTAATGCAATAAGTTTATAAAATAAGCCTTGAATTTTACTGGAAATATTATAAGACATAACAAGTGTTGTAATAATAATTAGTATTAAACAAATTCCGTAAATTCCGCCAAGTTCCTCACATATAGCTGAAAATATAAAATCACTTTCTACTATGGGTATACTTGTAGGCATACCTTGTGTAAGGCCCATTCCAAACCAGCCCCCTGTGCTAATAGCAAAAAGTGACTGTGATACTTGATAACCTTCATTACTAATAATTGTATCTGCTAATGGGTCTTGCCATGCTACAACTCTTACCCTTACATGATTAAACATATAATAAGCTACAAAAGCAGCTCCTATACCAGCAGCTAAGCCTGCAATAAAATACCCAGGCTTTTTACTAGCAACATATAACATGATAATATAGCAGACATAAAATATTAGAGCTCCTCCCAAATCCCTTTGGAAAACTAGAATCAGTACGTGGGCTCCTGCTAAAGCTGAAACTTTAACTATATGCCTAAATTCGGTGCTATATGAGAGAAGGGATGCAATAGCAAATACAAAAATAATTTTTACAAACTCAGAAGGTTGAATTGAAAAACCTTTAATTATAATCCAGTTACTTGCTCCCCTAAATTCTTCACCTATAATTGAAACGGAAAGTAGGGCAAGTAATCCTATTATTGCATAAAACCAACCAAACTTATCAAGTATTTTAAGGTTAGACATTATAATAGGTATAAATATACATATTATAAGACCAAGTGAAATAATTGCAAAGTGTTTAACAGCCATATCAAAGGATAATCTTGTAATTATAATTAAACCAGTGACAATAAATAAGATCACATTATTTAATAGAAGTCTTGATAAGTTATCGTATACCCATGTATACAAGAAAAAAGTTAAGGAAAATATAACAAGTTGACCTATATATAAAATTATGATTTTCTCGTTTTTTGTATTAATAAATAAAACGAAATAACCAGTAAAATGGATAAGAAATATAAGGTTCCTCATCTTCTTATATGTTTTACTTTTCGCCTTAACGTCACTTATGCCTAAAGAACGAAACCCATAAAAAGTATAGGCTGTAATAAAAATGATTATGATATATTTTGAAATATTAGTAAGCATAAATTCCATAATAAGCCTCATTCTTCCTTGATTTTTAAAGTTTTATTTCTTTGTTAACCTATTCAATTCCTCTATTAAAATGCACTCTTGTATAATTATCTATGTCTTTGGTAGTCAAATCTTCATAATAAAAGACTTGTATAAATTTATCTAAGACCATAATAGTTTCTTCTTTACTTTCTATTGTAAAATCTAACCGAATGTTATTTGAATCCAAACTTTTTACATCGTTAGAGTACCTAAGTAGTGATAAAGGAAGGCTATTATAAATTGTATTATAGCAGTGTTTACAATTCCTTACCACAGGAAATTCAACATTTAGCCGGTCTACTAATTGTATATTGCTTACGTCATTACCGCAACAATAATTGTTTCTCGTTTTATTTAAATGCTTATTATCGCCACCAGAAACTGTTTTCATAGGGCACTGGGCAGTTACCATTAAAGGAGTCCTACCATATACAATAATAGTGTCATAAAGTCCTTTTAATTCTTTAAGTTCATTCCTGTTAAGTTCAACAGGTGCAGTTAAATGTTTTACCCCTAGTTCATTAAGCATCTTGACAGCTTCCTTGTTCATAACATATAGGTTATAATCAGCAATTATTTCTTTTTCCCTTATCTCATTAGCTAGACTACCTTTAAGGATATACTTATTAATAAAATCATATTCTTCTAAATTCCTTATTACATAGCCATCTAATTTGTCATCTAACAAAACAGATAAGGGGTCTTCTATCTTATTTTTATAATAATCATAGGTAAGCTTTCTAAAGATATGTGGCATATATAGATATACTTTTTTGCCTTTGTCTTTAATATGATTAAACAAATTTTGCATTTCATTAAATGGTACAATATCGCTATCTAAATATATAGCAGAAACCTCTGGCTGAGTTGCAGCTGCATATGCCTGTTCTATACTGTGAACTACTACATGAATTTTAACTTTTTCATTAGAATTATTAAGTTCATTGTTTATATAATCTTTAGTACTCTTATTACCTTCAATATCTTTCATCTCTCTTATCTCAAGATTTCTATAATATCTTGAGATAAGTTTTTCTTCTAATTTTACTATTCCCTGTCTTCTTAACTCATTTAGTTTACTTACTGGTATAAATGGTCTTCCTTTAATGTTTATCTCTAAATTATTAAATACAAAGTTTGTATCATTAGTTTTTATAACTTGTTTCTTGATTTTTTCTTCAGACATAGGCTGGTTTCTAGCTTCTTCTACTATGTCTCCTAGGACTTTAACAGATAGGTCATCTGATATTAGGGTAATTGATAATTCCTCTCCAACAACCACATCTACCTTTCCATCTATAGAAGTTAGATAATTAGCCTGGATAAAATTACTGTCTAGATAATCAATTAAGGCATTATTTCTTACACGATATACTTTATTGTCTACTTGAAGTGAGACCCTTCTATCATAGTTAGTCTCTGTCTCTTGCCCAGCTTTGTGGCTGCTTCCACTTGTGTACTCATAAAAGTCTTTTTCTCTATCTTGGCCAACAATCCTTAAAACGTCAGCCTTATTAATATCCTCTTCTAGGTCAATCCAGATACGGTTTTTTGTCACCCGAGAAACTTTACCTACTTCTACACCGCTATGATTTGGTTTGTCTAGTGTTATCATACTTCTACCATTTCTTTGATTTAAGTATCCCCCACTAAAACCACCTCTATTATATATATCCATTAGATTCATCTTATCTTGCTTGTATTCTTTTTGATTATCATAAATATATCTTTGGTAACCTTGTCTACCTAGTTCTAAATATTTATCCACATATTTCTTATAGGTATAGGTAGTAATAGCAGTATACTCTGGACGTTTCATGCGCCCTTCAATTTTAAAAGAATCTATCCCTATATCAAGCAAGTCAGGAACATAATCTAATGTACATATATCCTTTGGACTAAGTAGGTATTTGTCTTTATTAGAAGAAAGCTCTAGATTTTCTTGTCCAAGACTATCCACATTACCTAATAAAGTATAGGGCATCCTACAAGGTTGTGCACACCTTCCCCTGTTACCACTTCTTCCATTAAAGACACTAGACATTAAACATTGACCGGAATAAGAATAACAAAGAGATCCATGTACAAATACTTCAATTTCTAAATCTGTGTTCTTTCTCATCTCAATTAATTCATCTAAACCAAGTTCCCTAGAAGGTACAAATCTAGTAACACCATAATCTGCTAGAACATTAGCTCCCTCAGCCATAGTTAATGTCATCTGAGTACTTGCATGAATAGGCAAGTCGGGAAAGTTTTCATGAATAAAACGTAGAACTCCTAAGTCTTGTACAATCACTGCATCTACGCCATTAATATAGTATTTGTATATATAATCATACAGCTTATCTTCAAGCTCACCATTTTTAAGTAAAGTATTAACTGTTAAGTATATTTTCTTTCCATGTATATGAGCATAATCTATAGCATCTATTAGAACATCCTGTTTGGGGTTATCGGCATAGGCTCTAGCTCCAAACATAGAGCCACCTATATAAATCGCATCACAAGAGGCATTAATAGCTGTCTTAAGGCTTTCTATGGAACCAGCAGGCGATAATATTTCAATATTATTCATAAAGTTTTCTCCTCCTAAAAATAAAAAACCGCAGAGAAAAGACACCATCGTCTCTCTATGCGGAATTACACATATATATATCTAATCATTCTTGTAAAACATTATTATTAATTAGTTTTCTCTAAACGAATGAGCTTTTTTTGAGCTTCTAGTAATTCTTGTTTTAATTCTTTTATTTCTTCTTGGGCAGACTCTAACTCTGACCTTGCCCCAACTAATTCATGTCTTAAATTATAGATTTCTGTATTATTTTCTTCATTCTTTACCTGAATAAGATCTATTTGATCTTTTGCTTTAAAAAAATCATCTGCAATATTAATTTGTATAAGAACACTCTTCATATCTCTATCTAAATGTTTATAAAAATCTTGTTTCTTAAACTCACTATATTGGTTATTAATATATGAGGCAATCTTTTGTAAATATTCTGGGCTCTCATAACCACCTAGTATATATTGTTTATTATTAATTACAACTTCAACAGTATTTTTCTTATTCATTACCTCACCCTTAGAATTTAATTGAAAATAAACTATAATTAAAGATACATGATATATTCTACATAATATTACTTTATTTGACTTCTTATCTAATTATAAACCAAAGCCCTTGCCTTTACAAGTAGAATCACGTTTTTAATTGTCGATTTATTCCTAAATGTTTGTAAGTAAGGTCAGAAACAACTCTTCCTCTTGGTGTTCTTAAAATCAATCCGTTTTGCACTAGATATGGTTCGTAAACTTCTTCTATTGTTCCAGGGTCTTCACCTATAGTTGTAGCTATAGTTTCTATACCTACAGGTCCTCCATCAAAGCTATGTATCATAGTTAATAGAATTTCCCTATCAGTATTATCCAGTCCTAGCTTATCAACTTCCAATAAGTTTAATGAATTATCAGCTACTTCCTTAGTAATCTTTCCATCGGATTTAACTTGAGCAAAATCCCTAACTCTTTTAAGTAAACGATTGGCTAGTCTAGGGGTTCCCCTTGACCTTTTAGCAAGTTCGAGGGCACCATCATTATCTATTTCTACATCATATATTTTGGCTGATCTTAATATAATTTCATTTAATTCTTCTATAGTATAAAACTCAAGTCGATTAACAACCCCAAACCTATCTCTAAGGGGAGGGGTAAGCATGCCTGCTCTTGTAGTAGCCCCTACTAAAGTAAAACTCGGTAACTCTAGTCTTATAGACTTAGTACTTGCGCCTTTTCCAATAAGGATATCTATTACAAAGTCTTCCATTGCAGGATACAATAATTCTTCTACTTGATTGTTTAACCTATGAATCTCATCAATAAACAATACATCGCCTTCATTGAGGTTATTAAGAATTGCAGCCATTTCTCCTGGTTTCTCAATCGCTGGACCAGATGTGATTTTAATATCACCATTCATTTCATTGGCTATTATTCCAGCAAGAGTTGTCTTACCTAGTCCTGGAGGCCCATAAAGCAGAACATGGTCTAAGGATTCTTCTCTCATTTTAGCAGCCTCTATATACACCTTAAGATTATCTTTAATCTTACTTTGTCCTATATAATCATCTAAATATTGAGGCCTAAGTACAGTTTCAATTGATTTATCTTCTTCTGTTATTTCTGTTGTAATAATTCTTTTCTTCATATTTACCACCAATATATGATTTTATACTAATTGTTTTAAACTGATCTTTAAAGCCTCTTCTGAATTTGTATTTTCATCGATTTTAATATTTCTAACAACCTTTAAAGCATCACTTCTAGAATAGCCTAGTACTACTAGGGCTTCTATTGTTTCATTTTTAACATTTTTTATATGTTCTGAGCTTGAACCTAAGATATCATTATTAAGGCTTCTAGCTTCGAAACTTTCATCTAAGTCAATTTTGTCCTTAAGTTCAAATATTAACTTTTGAGCAGTTTTAGGTCCTACTCCAGGTGCCTTCGTAATTGTTTTAGTATCTTCTGCAAGTATAGCAAATCGTAAATCATTTGGCCTAATACTTGATAATATGCCTAATGCTCCCTTTGGCCCAATACCACTAACAGTGATTAATAATTTAAACATATCCAAATCATCTTGGCTTAAGAATCCGTATAGGGCAAGTATATCTTCCCTAACATGAAGGTATGTATATATCTTTACAAATGAACCATTACTGGGTATATCACTTATTGCACTAAGAGGCATCATAATACTATAACCAATGCCATTTTGCTCTAGTATAATACAATCCTCTCTTACATCAATTAATTCGCCTGTAATATATTCTATCATAAATAAACTCCTCTATAAGTAAAAGTATATTGCTTAAAGCTTATAACTTCAAAATGTCACTTTTATTATTATACTAGTTATATAATTATTAATCAAGGAGAAAACAAACAAATGTTCACGGACCTCAAGTTAGATTAAAGTTTGGAACAAGTTCAACACATATTGATAGACCTTTATGTACCAAGGTCTTTTCTTCCATTCTTCATAATCTACTTCAACACACACTTTGAAGGTTTCCTTAAAGTGACTCTCAATTGTGTTAATTATATCTTTATCACACATAAAGAGTCCACATTCATAATGAAGATAGAAACTACGATAATCCATATTAATTGTTCCTACAATCCCGCAACTTTCATTAATTATTACTTTACCGTGAATAAAACCTGGTTCATATTCTAATATTTTGACCCCGTTTTTCAATAGTGGACCATAGTTATATTCTGTAAGGAGTTTAACATTTTTCTTATCTGGAATATATGGTGTGATAATTCTTACATCAACTCCAGACTGTGCAGCTGTTATAAGGGCTTCTTTCATATCATCTTCTATGACTAAATATGGAGTTTCTATATACAAAAATTCTTTTGCATTATAGATAATCTGTCTGTATAGACTCTCAATTGGATTTTCAGGATTATTAGCAGGACCATCTGATACAACATGGCAATATGCCTTGTTTTCTTGAAAATCTTGATCTGGTCTATAGTAATCATATTCATTTTTATGCTTTTCACCGCATAATTCCCACATTTGTAAAAAGATGAAAGTAAATCCCCAAGCGGCATCACCTTCTACCTTAATAGAGGAATCCTTCCAAACTCCAAATCTTTCTACAAGGTTAGCGTATTCATCTGCTAAATTAATACCACCTGTATATGCAATATTACCATCAACTACAATAATTTTTTGATGACTTCTGTAATTAAGATATAATCTATCAGTATATTTGTGGATAGGGTTAAAGACTGCTACTTCAATACCTTTGTCTTCAAGTTTCTTCCTGAAATTTTTAGGTGTTCGGATAGAAGCTCCAAAATCATCATACATAAACTTAACTTCTACCCCTTCTTTTACTTTTTGGGCTAGTATATCAACTAATTCATCTAATAAAACACCTTGAGCAACTATATAAAAATTAACCATTACAAACTTTTCAGCTTGTCTAATGTCCTCAAATATATCTTTAAAAACATCCTCGCCGAAAGGATAATATTTTAACTGGTTATTTGTAAATAAAGGAAACTGATGATTCTCTAGATATGTTGATATGTTGTTTTGATTAGGATATTCTTCTTTAAACTCTTCTCTTATTCCTTCTTCCTGAGTCAGATATACAGAACTATCATGAGTCATTCTTTTAGTGATTTTGTTTTCCATTCTCTTTTTTGAAAACCTATTACCCCATAATAGAAACATGATATGTCCTGTAATAGGAAATATCATAAATATACATAGCCAAGCAATCTTATAAGATGAGTTTCTATATACATTTATAAGAAATATACCAAGAGCAACACTTAAAAGTTCTATCACATAATAAATATAAATATAATTACCCCTTAACCAATCAGTAATAAAAATAACAATTGAAAGTTGTAATAATACTAGTAAAGCTACTAATATAACTCGTAACAAACCTGAAGCTCGAATTTTGGCAGTTCCTTTTAGTTCTTCTAAGTTTTGAAACTTGTCTTTTTTCATAACAGGTCACCTCCACAAAATACTTGTAATTAACTTGCCTAGTATATAAAATATAACTATTAGATGAATTATATCATAAAAAACTACAAACAATAAATAGATACTTGATAAATTCTTTGTTATAGAAAGGTTTATAATATGTTAACTATCAAAAACAAAACAAGCAAGACTCTGAAATTTCCAATATATAAGCCCTATAAAATCAATGAAATACTGTTTTTCGATATAGAGACAACGGGACTGTCTGCATATACTTCCTATCTATACCTTATTGGATGTATGTATTATAAAGATGACGCCTGGCATATTACCCAGTGGCTTCTTGATGACCCCAGCCAGGAAGCAGATCTCTTAAATGCTTTTTCCAATAAATTAAAACCATTTAAATGCATTATACACTATAATGGTAGTGGTTTCGATATACCATATTTGAATATAAAATATGAAAAGCATAATATTCCAAAACCTTTTGATAATATAGATTCTTTTGATATGTATAAGCAAGTATCACCATATAGAAAACTATTTCCCTTCCCTAACTTAAAACTTCAAACTTTAGAAGATTATTTAGGTTTTACTAGAAGAGATAATACTTCTGGCGGTGATCTTATAGATACATATTCCCAGTTTATAGGTAGGCTATCCTACGAAAAACTAGCAGGCCAAGTAAGTAAAACTACTTATGCTAATAACCTGAAAAGCCTCTTTAATAATAATATGTCTATGGCCACAAACAAAGAATCAGAAAACACTGAAGCAAGTATCCAACTTGCCTATAAACTATTATTACACAATTACGACGACATAGTAGGCTTACTAGATACAAGCAATATACTAAGATATATCACTTTACTAGATCAAGGAGTCCAAAAAAATAATATAATAAGTGTCAATTATGAAAAATCAAAGGACTACCTTACTGTCAAAGTAGAAGTTGCTACTGACTTCCCCTATCCTTTAAAGTGGATAACCTCACCTATAAACAGATATAACAAGAGAAAAAGCCATAATAACAATTTAAGTAAAGCTAGAAAAACTGATTACTTGGTAAGCTTAAAAGACAATTATATAATAACTAAAATGCCCCTTCTTACAGGTGAATTAAAGTACTTCTTCCCAAATTACAAAGACTATTATTATCTCCCCAAAGAAGACCAGGCTGTTCATAAAACTATTGCAAAGTACGTAGACAAAAAATATAAAACCAAAGCCAAGGCATCCAATTGCTATACCTATACAAAGGGAGATTTTGTTCTATTCCCAGACTCCACTCCATTAAAGGAGGCTAACATTAAAACCTTCAAAGAAGACTACCACTCATCACTAGAATACATATCCTCAGAAGACTTAACCTCTAGCGAAGATACCTTGCTAAGCCTTGTCAACGCATCACTAAACTATAATATAGTTAACAAAAACTCTGTTACTGTCATGTAATTATTTATCCTTATAATTGCCATGAAAGTATTAATAAATGCATAAACCATGTTTTTTTGCCAAATACTATACTGTAGTTTCGCAAAAGCCTATTAAAATTCGAAAGGAGTTTGTTATGGCAAAAAACAAGAAACAAAAACGTCAACCTAAAAACACTAATAATAAGGCTAACCAAACAAATAGTGTAAATACACAAAATAATCAAAATCAGCAAAACAAATCATCTTGTGATTGTAACGTAAAACCCGATGACCAGCCTCGTAGAGATGGACCTGGTGGAAACTAAATTTTTCACAAAAAAAGTCTAGCACTTTGTATGTGCTAGACTTTTTATACTTATTAGTTTTCAACATCAATAATTTCTTTTTTATTGTAAGAACCGCAATTTTTGCAAACTCTATGAGGCATACTTAACTCTCCGCATTTACTGCATTCAACTAAATTAGGTACACTCATCTTCCAGTTTGCTCTACGTTTATCTCTTCTTGACTTAGATGACTTATTCTTTGGTCCAATTGCTCCCATGGTTACACCTCCTTAAATTCATTGAATACATCTTGGATAGCTGCCATTCGAGGGTCAAGGCTTGTAGTATCACAATTACAAGTATCCTTATTTAGATTGGTTCCGCAACTACTGCAAAGTCCTTTGCAGTCATTATTGCATAGAACCTTCATGGGAAATTCTAGTATTACTTCTTCACGAACTAATAAATCCAAATCCAGATTATATTCATTTAAATAATTAAGTTCTTTTAATTCATTAATTTCGTCTTCATCTTGAGTGCTAAAGTCTAATTCTTCATCTATTAAAATATCAAAATCTACTTCAACATCTTCAAGACATCTATTACACGGAATTAATATTGTTACTTTAGTTTTACCTTGAATTCCAACTTCTCTTACCCCTATATGAGATAAGGTTATGTCAATCAAAGAACTACTAACGACCTTAAACTCCATGTTATTAAAAGTAATAGATTTTAACTCGAAAGGAGCTTGGATATTTCTTACTTGGTCTTTTACTGACATAATTTCTAATAAATTTACAATCATATCAATCTCCTTTTCTAATCTCAAATTACACTCTTTCTATTATAGTCATGAAGTTTCAGTTTGTCAATATTAAATTAAAATATATTAGAGCAA
>CAZXSM010000004.1:46223-50877 GCA_964643255.1 uncultured Lachnospiraceae bacterium | reverse complement strand
TTAGTTGGGAAACTAAACAATCTTTCACCTGAGCTTATAAGGGAAAGGGTGCGTGAATTATATGTATAAGGTTGGAGTGGTAGGCGATAAGGATTCAGTCATAGCTTTTAAAGCATTAGGGATGGAAGTATTTACTGTTGTTGATGCATTGGAGGCACGTAAAACTATAGATACTCTAGCCCGGGATCAGTTTGGTGTAATATTTATAACAGAACAAACAGCATACATGATTCCAGATACAATAAAACGTTATGATAAAGAGATAATTCCTACGATTGTACTAATTCCGAGTAACCAAGGGACACACAACATTGGAATGAAGCAAGTTAATGAAATGGTTGAAAAAGCCGTAGGATCAAATATATTTTTTAGAAAGTGAGAAGTCATCTTGAAAGAAGGAAAAATAATCAAAGTGTCCGGTCCCTTAGTTGTTGCTGAGGATATGGACCAAGCAAATGTATATGATGTTGTCTATGTTTCAGAAGATAGATTAATAGGCGAAATTATAGAAATGAGAGAAGATAGAGCTTCTATTCAAGTTTACGAAGAAACTACAGGAATAGGCCCTGGAGATCCAGTATATTTGTCTGGAGAGCCTTTATCAGTTGAACTTGGACCTGGATTAATAGAGACCATGTTTGATGGGATTCAGAGACCTTTAGATAAGAAGAGAGTTGTAGAAGGAGATTTTTTAATTAAAGGCTCAGATATTAATAGTCTTGATAGAAGAAAAGTATGGGAATTTAAAGCAAGTGTAAAAGTTGGCGATAAAGTGTCTCAGGGAGATGTTATAGGGACAGTGATGGAAACTCCTGTGGTAGTCCATAAGATTATGGTGCCTCCTGGTATATCAGGACAAGTAACAGCTATAAAGTCAGGTGAGTTTACTGTAACTGATGATATTTGTACCTTAGATAATGAGACTAAACTACAATTGATGCAAAAATGGCCGGTAAGAAAAGGTCGTGGTTATAAGCGAAAAATAAATCCAGTAGAACCACTTATTACAGGTCAGAGAGTTATAGATACATTTTTCCCTGTTGCAAAGGGTGGTACAGCAACAATTCCTGGTCCATTTGGTTCAGGTAAAACAGTTGTCCAGCACCAGCTTGCAAAATACGCAGACGCTGAAATAGTAGTATATGTTGGTTGCGGGGAACGTGGTAATGAAATGACTGATGTACTTATGGAATTCCCACAAATAATTGACCCTGAAACTGGGGAGTCTCTTATGAAGAGAACTGTACTAATTGCTAACACCTCTAATATGCCAGTAGCAGCAAGAGAAGCTTCAATATATACTGGAATCACTATAGCAGAATATTTTAGAGATATGGGATATTCTGTTGCAATTATGGCGGATTCAACGTCTAGATGGGCAGAAGCACTTAGAGAAATGTCTGGTAGACTTGAAGAAATGCCAGGAGATGAAGGGTACCCAGCTTACCTATCATCACGTATTGCAGAATTTTATGAAAGAGCTGGAAAGGTTGTCTGTTATGGAGATGATGATAGACAAGGAGCTGTAACAGTAATAGGTGCAGTTTCTCCTGCAGGTGGGGACACATCAGAACCTGTTACACAAGCTACACTTAGAATTGTAAAAGTATTCTGGGGTCTTGACTATTCATTATCATATATGAGACATTTCCCAGCAATAAATTGGCTAACTTCTTATTCATTATATCAAGACAAAGTTGATGAATGGATGGACAGTAATGTGGATATGCATTTTTCTGATAATAGGAAGATGGCAATGAATCTTTTGCAGGATGAAACCGAATTAGAAGAAATTGTTAGACTAGTTGGTAGAGATACATTATCTGACAGTGACCAGCTAAAGCTAGAGACAACAAAATCCATAAGAGAAGACTTTCTACAGCAAAATGCTTTCCATCAAGTAGATACTTATTGCTCTATAGAAAAGCAAAACAAAATGCTAGGATTAATACTTCACTTTTATAAGGAAGGTAGAAGAGCATTAGATCAAGGTGTATATCTTAAGGAAATTATGGATATGAAAGTTAGAGGTAAGATTGCACGGGTGAAATATCTTAAAGAAGAAGAGATTGACCAGGTTGATGACATACAAAAGGAATTAACTATAGAAATAGATGATTTAATAAGCAAAGGAGGTATCCTTAATGCTTAAAGAATATAGGACAGTTAGTGAAGCCGTTGGCCCTTTGATAGTTGTAGAGGGGGTAGAAGGTGCTAAATATGAAGAACTAGTAGAGATAGAACTTCAAACAGGTGAAAAAAGAAGAGGTAGGGTTTTAGAGGTTGATAGAGATAAGGCTATGGTTCAGTTGTTTGAAGGAACTAGTGGTATTAATTTAAAAGGAACTACAGCTAGATTTCTAGGAAGACCCCTTGAACTTGGTGTTTCTACGGATATGATTGGCAGAGTATTTGATGGTTTAGGAAGACCAATTGATGATGGCCCTCAAGTTATAGCAGAAAACAAAATAGATATTAATGGTATTCCAATTAACCCAGTATCTAGAGACTATCCTGATGAATTTATTCAAACAGGTATCTCTTCTATTGACGGTTTAAATACTCTTGTTAGGGGGCAAAAGCTACCTATTTTTTCAGGATCAGGTCTGCCTCATAATCAATTGGCAGCCCAGATTGCAAGACAAGCAAATGTAGTAGGAACAGACGCTAAGTTTGCAGTAGTATTTGCAGCCATGGGAATAACATTTGAAGAAGCTCAATTCTTTATAGATGATTTTAATAAGACAGGAGCAATTGACAGGGCTGTTACATTTGTAAATTTAGCAGATGACCCTGTTATTGAAAGAATTGCAATTCCTCGTATGGCCCTTACATGTGCTGAGTATTTAGCGTTTGAAAAAGATATGCATGTTCTTGTTATTATGACAGACATGACAACATATGCAGAAGCACTTAGGGAAACTTCAGCAGCAAGAAAGGAAGTACCTGGTAGACGAGGATATCCGGGATATTTGTATACGGATCTTGCAGGTATATATGAAAGAGCTGGTAGAATTAAAGGAAGGGAAGGGTCTATTACACAAATTCCAATATTAACAATGCCTGAAGATGATATTACCCATCCTATACCTGATTTAACAGGCTATATAACAGAAGGTCAAATTATACTTTCAAGAGACCTTTATCAAAGAGGGATAGAACCACCTATAGATGTTGTACCCTCCTTATCAAGACTTAAAGACAAGGGTATTGGTCATGGGAAAACCAGAGAAGACCATGCAGATACCATGAATCAGTTATTCGCTGCTTATACATCAGGTAGACAAGCACGAGAATTAGCAACAATTCTTGGGGATTCAGCCCTTTCTGATGCAGACAAAGCATTTGCTAAATTTACAGCATCATTTGATAAAGACTATGTGGATCAAGGGTTTCATAACAATAGAAGCATCATAGAAACATTAGATTTGGGTTGGGAATTACTTAAGATAGTACCAAGAAATGAACTTAAGAGGATTGATGATAAATTAATCGACAAATATCTTTCAAAGCAATACGAAGGGGATTGATTATATGGCCAAATTAAATGTTAATCCTACTAGAATGGAACTTTCTAGAATGAAGGACAGACTTGAGACTGCTAGTCGTGGTCATAAGTTGTTAAAAGATAAGCAAGATGAGCTTATGAGGCAGTTCATTAAGTTAATTAATAAAAACAAAGAACTAAGAACTAAAGTAGAAAAAGAACTTCAATCTGCATTTAAAGAGTTTCTACAGGCTAGTTCAGTAATGTCTCCAGAAATGATGGAGGAAGCTCTCATGATATCAAAGGAAGAGATTACTGTAGATATTAAAAGTAAGAATGTAATGAGTGTTGAAGTTCCTGTCATGAATTTTAATAGAAAAAAAGAAGAGGATGATGGGAGTATCTTCCCTTATGGTTTTGCTCAAACCTCTTCAGAATTAGATGGTGCAATTAGCCAAATATATAATATTATGCCTAAGTTATTAGAATTGGCGGAAATAGAAAAAACATGTAAGTTAATGGCAGATGAAATCGAAGGTACTAGAAGGAGAGTAAATGCACTTGAATATAGAACTATTCCAGATCTTGAGGAAACTATAAAATATATAAGATCTAAATTAGATGAAAATGAAAGAGCAACAATAACTAGGTTGATGAAAACCAAGGATATAATCAATAAATAAAAGTTAAAAGCTAAAAAGAAAAAAGGTATCAGGTCCAAGAATAAATTGTTAAAGTGTTGACAGTTTATTCTTGTGATCTGATATTTTTTTGCGCTTTTTATTATTTTTTCTATATCATTATAAGGTCCACCTATAACAATCATTAGTTTTAACTAGTATAGCAAATAGCTATTTCATGATAGTATAGTAGTTGTTTTATGACTAGATTGAAGATTAGATAGATTGGATAGATTGGATAGAATAGATAGAAAGTGTACAAAAGGAAGGTGGAGACATACATGCTAGCCAAGTTTAAAAATATAATTTTTGCATTTCTATTATTAATCCTTGTTACTACGGCTTGTGGTAGTGAAACAAGTAGTCAAGTGAAAGAAAACCCTGCAGGGAATATCTATTACACATTTATAGATGCACTAGAAAATGAGGTTGTTTTAGAAAAGAAACCTGAAAGAGTAGTATCATTAGTAGGCCCATACGGAGAAAC
>CAZXSM010000004.1:21755-46123 GCA_964643255.1 uncultured Lachnospiraceae bacterium | reverse complement strand
GGAGAAACTCTTAAAAAGGCAAATATAAGTCATGGGTTTTTTAAGGTAGAGGAATTTGAAGATTATTTAGAGATGTTAGATATTTCTACTGATATTACAGAGCGAAAAGATCTTTATGAGAAAAACCTAGTGTTTTGTTTATTAGAGCCTTTTCTTCAGGTGCTAAAGCCAAAAAAGATGATAATATGACCTGTACAATGTTAGAGGATCTAGGGACTATAAACATTGCAGCCCAGCATCCATCACTTTTAGAAGATTTAAGTATTGAAGAGATTATAGAAGAAGATCCAGACTTTATATTCGTAACAACCATGGGTGATGAACAAAAGGCTATAGAAGGACTGGAAAACAGTATAGAAACAAATCCAGCTTGGAAAAACTTATCTGCAGTAAAAAATGATAGATATATATTGCTACCGAAAGAACTGTTCCACTATAAACCAAACAATAGATGGGGTGATAGTTATGAATACCTTGCAAAAGTCCTCTATCCAGACCTATTTGAATAAAGATTCTAAAGGATACAAAGTTTTTATCATAGGAAGTTTGTTAGTTTGTTTATTAACTTTAATTATTATAAGTTTAAAGTTAGGTTCTTCTTATGTAAATGTATCAGATATAATAGAGACTATTTTTTATGGGGAAGAATCTACCATAGCATCACAGATTATAGCTTATGTTAGAATGCCTAGAACTCTAGCCGCTATATTAGCTGGATCTGGCTTGGCTATATCTGGATTAATATTACAATCCTTGCTTAATAATGCTTTAGCCAGCCCCAATATAATAGGGGTTAATTCTGGTGCTGGCTTGTTTACTGCCCTAGCTACAGTTTTTTCCCCTGCAAATATTAATATAATGCCTATAAGTTCTTTTCTAGGAGCATTTTTAGCAACCTTGATTGTATACCTTGTAGCTAAAAAAAAAGGTAAGGTCAGGTTACCAGGGTGTTAATGTAATAAATGATATAAGTCTATCCTTTGAAAAAGGTAGTATAATTAGTATTATTGGTAAAAATGGATGTGGAAAAACCACTTTAGTGAAAACAGCATCAAGACTAATAAAACCTTATAGTGGTGATGTTTTATTAAATGGAGAAAATATTTTTAACCTAGCAAGTAAAGAAGTTGCCAAACATATATCTTATTTGCCGCAAAATAGAGATGTTCCTAGTATAAAAGCCTATGACTTAGTTATGCATGGTAGATTTCCTTATTTAGGCTTTCCCCGAATACCTACACTTGATGATAAGAAGATAGTGGATGATGCAATAAATCGTTTGGAAATTACAGAATATAAGGATAAGAATATAAAAGAATTATCAGGAGGAGAAAGACAGAAAGTATATTTAGCAATGACTTTAGCACAAGATACAGATATTATATTTTTAGATGAGCCAACCACTTATTTAGATATAAATTACCAGCTAGAAATATTAGACATTGTTAAAGAGTTAAAAAGAATGGGTAAAACAATTATTATGGTAATCCATGATCTTAATTCCGCCCTAACTTATTCAGATAAGGTTTGCTTGATGGATAAGGGACAAATCCTTATATATGATACACCTAATAATGTGTACCAAAGTAGATTAATAGAAAAAGTATTTAAGATAAATTGTCATGAAGTTTCTGATATAGAAGGGAAACAATATGTTTTTTCTTTATAAAATCAAATTTGCTATCGATTTATTGTTGTTTTTTTGTTATTATACAACTAGTAACTCGTACGTTGAAAATTTTTAAAGGAGAATGCATGACATTTAAAAGAGCAGAAGATATTTCAAGTTATATTGGACTAGATGAAAAAGAAGTAGAATCAATGAACAATTTACTAGATGATTATCCTATGCTAATAACAGACTATTATTTTTCTCTTATTGATTTTGATGATCCAGATGATCCAATCAGGAAAATGTGTATACCTTCTACACTTGAATTTAATAGGGATGGTAGTTTTGATACTAGTGGAGAATCTGATAACACTATTCTTCCTGGTATGCAGCATAAGTACCATGAAACTGCACTGGTTTTATCGACTAATAAATGTGCTATGTATTGTAGGCATTGTTTTAGAAAACGTTTAGTAGGTTTAACTACTGAGGAAGTCGTAGACCACTTAGATGAGATAGTTGATTATGTAAACGAACATAAAGAAATAAGTAATATTCTAGTTTCGGGCGGCGACTCATTTATGAATTCTAATAAGGTTTTAGAAAAATACCTTGATAAACTTACAGGGATTGATCATTTAGACTTTATTCGTTTTGGTACTCGTATTCCAGTGGTACTACCTAGCAGAATATCAGAGGATCAAGAATTATTAGAAATCTTAGGTAAATATAGTAGGAAGAAGCAACTTATTGTAGTAACTCAATTTAACCACCCTAGCGAAATAACAAAAGAAGCTATAAAGGCTATACAAGCACTACGGGATGCTAATATAGAGGTAAGAAACCAAACAGTCTTGTTAGGTGGAGTTAATGATGACCCGAAAGTACTAGGGAATTTGTTAAAATCCTTAACATCAATAGGGGTATTTCCTTATTATGTATTCCAGTGTCGTCCTGTAAAAGGTGTTGTTAATAACTTCCAAGTACCAATCAAGCGTGGTGTGGAAATAGTAGAAGAAGCTAAGAGTTTCCAAAATGGATTAGGTAAGTCATTTAGATATTGTTTATCCCATCCTAGTGGAAAGATAGAAATCTTAGGAATCATGCCTGATGGTCAAGTTGCCTTTAAGTATCATGAAACAAAGGATCTTAAAGATAATGGAAGAATATTTACTATGGATTTAGACGATGAAACAGGTTGGTTAGACGATATTGAATAATTGCTACATAAAAAATATAAAACAATTAATTAAGGTGGTTTCACTCTTTTGTGAAGCCACCTTAGATAAAAATATGGAGGTAAATTATGAGATTTATTTCATGGAATATTGATTCGTTAAATGCGGCACTAACAAGTGATTCAGCCCGTGCTAAATTATCGCGACAAGTCTTAAACACTATTATAGAATATGACCCAGATGTTATAGCTCTTCAGGAAACAAAGCTATCAAGTATGGGACCAACAAAAAAGCATTTAAAGATAATGGAAGATAAGTTTCCAGATTATGAAATAGTTTGGAATAGCTCAGAGGAGCCTGCGCGCAAGGGCTATGCAGGAACTATGTTTTTATATAAAAACAATTTAAAGCCATCTGTCACATACCCTAAAATAGGTGCACCAAGTACTATGGATGATGAAGGTAGGATTATCACATTAGAGTTTGATGATTTCTATCTAACACAAGTTTATACACCTAATGCAGGTGATGGTTTAAAACGATTAGAAGAGCGCCAAGAATGGGATGTAAAATATGGGGATTATCTAGAAAACTTAGATAAAGAGAAAGTAGTTATAGCAACAGGAGACTTTAATGTTGCCCATAAAGAAATAGACCTAGCTCATCCTGATAATAATCGTCGTTCGGCAGGCTTTACTGATGAAGAGAGACAAGGATTTACTAGTTTATTAGATAGAGGTTTTACAGATACATTTCGTTATATTCACGGTGATGTGCCAGATATGTATACATGGTGGGCTCAGCGTGTAAAGACTAGTAAAATCAATAATTCAGGCTGGAGAATTGATTATTGGATAGTAAGTGATAGGATAGCAGATAAGGTATTCAAATCTGAAATTGTTGATTCAGGGCCAAGACAGGACCATACCCCAATTTTACTTGAAATTGACCTGTAATGGGGAAAGTTAGGAAATATATAGGGACGATTGTTCTTATCCAACACAAATATTTTGTGTGGAGAGTAATCGTCCCTTTTTTATCTTATTTACCAATGCGTTTTAGTAGATATGGAATAGCTTGTTCGAAGTTTACGCCATACTCACGGCCATTTGGATCATCAACTGTAAGTTGAATACTTTTAGCTGTATAATCAGCTGCAATAGGTATTGCTTCTTGCCAGGTAAGGTCATTTTGCATTGCACCAACCAAGGTACTTGAGAAGATATCACCTGTACCATGGTAGCTTTTCTCAATAAGTTCATGTTCATAATAGAAGAATTTATCTTCTTTCTTATCATAACCCATAACTCCCGTACAGTCTTCTTTATAGCCTACGCCGGTTAAGATTGAAGTTTTTGCACCTAAATCAGCAAGGGCTCTAAGCATTTCTTTTATATATTCTTCATCATAAGATTCTTTGTATTCTAATCCAGTCATAAATGAAGCTTCAGTAATATTTGGTACTATAATATCTGCTTTTCCACAGAGCTTAGCCATAGCTTTTGCAAATGTTTCATCAAATGCAGGATATAGCTTACCGTTATCTGCCATAGCAGGGTCAACAACTATTAAGTTGTCTTCTGTCTTAAAGTCATCAAATAAATTAGCTATAATATCTATTTGATCTAAAGACCCTAAATAACCTGTATAAATACAGTCAAAATCTATTCCTTCATCTTTCCAGTGGTTAGTTATAGGAACTATTTGGTCTGTTAGATCTTTAAAAGTATAGTTATTAAACATAGTATGTGTTGAAAGCACCCCTGTAGGTATAATTGCTGTTTCTACTCCAAGAGCAGAAATAATAGGTAGTGCTACAGTTAATGAACATTTACCAACACAGGAAATGTCTTGGATCGTTAAAATGCGTTTCATATCAGTATTTCTCCTTTACAAATTGTATAAGTATCATTATACTAGACTATGACCATAATGAAATACCCAAAACGATTAAAACTGATATGGTCAGATGGAGGTCAAATGTTAACATATTCTTTTGAAGATAGAGGAGATGAACCTCTATATGAATATCTATATATACAAATAAAAAATGATATTAAGGATAATACGATTAAGCAAGGAGACAAGCTACCATCTAAGAGGGCCCTTGCTAAACATTTAGATATTAGTACTATTACTGTAGAAAATGCCTATAGTCAGCTTGTAGCAGAAGGTTATATTTATTCTGTACCAAGAAGTGGATTTTATGTTAATGAGATAGCTTTGGATGATTTTGGAATTGGATATGATGAGTCGGTCGATAAAAAGTTGGAACCTTATAAGACAAATACATCAGAAGATAAAATAGATAAGTTTGATAAGTCTATAGAAATTATGCAAGAAAAACCAAAAGAATATTTTATAGACTTTGTTAGCAACTCTACATTAGCAGATAACTTTCCATTTTCAATATGGTCTAAGTTAATGAGAGAAACCATGTCTAAAAGAAAAAATGAGTTAATGACAAAGTCTCCTTCAACAGGAGTTTATGAGCTTAGATCTGCTATTGTAGATTACTTGTATGAGTTTAGAGGAATGGAGGTTTCTCCTGAACAAATTGTGGTAGGTGCAGGTACTGAATATTTATATGGTCTAATTATACAATTACTTGGTTATGATAAAAAATATGCAGTAGAAGATCCAGGTTATCAAAAGGTATCCCACATCTATCATGCCAATAATGTAGAGTGTGTGCATATACCCCTTGATGATGAAGGTATTAATATAGAATCTTTGTCAAAACCAGGGGCTGATATCTTGCACATTACTCCTTCTCACCATTTCCCGACAGGACTAGTTACTCCAATTAACAGGAGGATTGAACTTTTAACCTGGGCATCAGAATCTGACACTAGATACATTATAGAAGATGATTATGATAGTGAGTTTAGATTAAAGGGTAGGCCAATCCCTGCTTTTCAAAGTATAGATAAATCCGAGAAAGTTATTTATATAAACACATTTTCAAAGACCCTAACATCAACTATACGTATAAGTTATATGGTATTACCAAAAAGTTTAATTAAAAAGTATAGTAATGAACTTGGTTTTTATGCATGTACAGTTTCTAACTTTGAGCAATATACTTTGGCTAGGTTTATCAAAGAAGGCTACTTTGAAAAACACATTAATAGGATGCGAACCTATTATAAAAACATTAGAAACGAGATTCTTGATTGTATTAAAAGACATGTAAGTAAAAACAAGGTAAATATAATGGAAGAAAATGCAGGCCTACATTTCTTACTAGAAGTAGAAACTGATTTAACAGATAAGGAAATTGTAGACAAGGGGGAAGATGAGAGTATTAACTTATCATGCTTAAGTGAATATTACTATGATAAGACAAGGGCAAAAAATCATACTCTGGTAATTAATTACTCTGGAGTTGAAGAGGATAATATTGAAAAAGGGGTAGAAAAGTTATTTGAAATATTCTAATATTGATTTAAAACTACCTATAATCTTGTATTAATTAATGAAATATAATTATAGATAAACTTGTATAAGTAATAAGAATCTTATATAATTAATTATATTGTATAATATTGACAAGTCAGACTAAAGTTAGATAAAACTCAGATTAAAGCTATGAATAAGGTAGATGATAAAATGATTGAGACAATAATAACTTTTTTGAGTGACAAAAAGAAACTTATATTTTATCTTAATCAACTTGTGCAGATGAAGATAGGTTTTTAGTCTTTGGAAAAAGGGTGGACAGGATTCTACCTTAGTTATCTTCATCTAGCTAGGGCCTAGCTTAAGTATGGTATAAGTTCGCTTTGTTTAATCGGTTGCGAATTTTGGGTCCAAAGTAAGTGGACAGGGAGATTTTAAGTAGGTCACCGGGAATAAAAGGGATTACCCCTGCCCATAAGGCTTGACCTAAGGTTAGGCTTGATTGGTAGGATAGCCATGACGTGCCAAAGGCATAACATATAAGGGTTCCTAGACTTAATCCAACAAAGCATAGGTACCATTTATTGATAAACTTGTCTACAAAATATCCACCAACTAATGTCATGAAAATGAACCCGACTAAGTATCCACCTGTTGGCCCTAGAAGTTTGCCTGGGCCACTTGTGAAGCCGGAGAAAACGGGCATGCCTACAAAACCAGCTAATAAGTATATAAAACAGCAAATTGTAGCTCGTTTCATACCAAGGGCATAAAGAGTTATGTAAATAACGAGATTTGTTAAGGAAATTGGAACAGGACCTATTGGTATTGATAAAGGTCCTAAGGCACACATCAATGCAGCCATTATACCTATACTGGCCATATTATAGGCATTTAATTGCTTTTTTGATTTTTTCTTACTTGTTTTCATTATTGTTTTCTCCTAAAATTAAGATTTTTAATATAAAATGCTATTGAGGATTAAGTATTTTGCCTTTGATTTGTAAGTGTAAATACATCTACTTATAATATACAATTATATATATCAAGACAAAATTGTCAACCATAATATTACGGAAGGGTGATAATGCTAAAAACATAATATTTCATAAATTTAAGCTAAACGGACATAAAAATATTACAAAGTTAGTATAGAATATGCTTAATTAATAAATTGACAATAAATTTTCTATATGCTAACTTATTATTAAAAGAATGATTACAATGGAGGATATAAGATGGATAGAACAACAATGTTTACTTTGACATATGGGCTTTTTTTAGCTGGTGTTGAGGAGGACGGTAAGAAGAATGCATGTATAATAAACACTGCAGTTCAAGCAACTTCAGATCCTGTTCGTATGAATATAACTATGATGAGTGATAATTATACAACTCAACTTATAAAAAAGAAGGGAAGCTTAGCTGTCTCTGTATTATCTCAAGACTGCCCACTAGAAGTGATTCAAAATTTTGGGATGAGAAGTGGTCGTGACCATGATAAATTTGAAGGGGTTGAACATAAGCTAGATAAAAAGGGCAATCCATACCTTGAAGACCACACACTTTCTTATATGAGTTTAGAAGTATCATCAGCAATAGATTTAGGTTCTCATTACTTATTTATATGTGATGTTGTTGAAGGTAGAAACACTGGAAAAGGTAAACCAATGACATATGCAGATTATAGAAATCTAAAAAAAGGCAAACCAATTGATAAATCTAGTGGTGAAACTGATGAATCAGATGAAAAGTCTTATGTATGCACTGTATGTCATTATGCTTATGATGGGGATATACCATTTGAAGAACTTCCTGATGATTATACTTGTCCAGTATGTGGACAACCTAAGTCAGTTTTCCTAGCGGATGCTTAATAACATTTAATATATTAAATAAAGGAGTGTGTTTATGAGCAATATAATGAATTTAATGAATGAATGTGGAATTGTACCTGTAGTTGTTCTTGATGACCCAAATGATGCAGTTGACACAGCAAAAGCATTATTAGAAGGCGGAGTAGGCTTTATGGAAATAACACTTCGTACAGATGCTGCAATGGAATCTATAAGTAATGTTGCAAGGGATTATCCAGAAATGATAGTTGGTGCTGGTACCGTACTTAATGTAGACCAATGTAAACAGGCGATTGAAAACGGAGCAATGTTTATTGTATCTCCAGGATTTGATGAAGAAGTTGTTGATTATTGCTTAGAGAAAAATGTACCAATTTGTCCAGGGTGCGTAACTCCTACTGAAATTACTGCTGCAAGAAATAGGGGATTAAAAGTTGTTAAATTCTTCCCTGCCAATGTTTATGGCGGCTTAAGTGCCATTAAGGCCTTAGGTGGACCATTTACAGATGTAAGTTTTATACCTACAGGTGGTGTTAGTTTAGAAAACTTACATGAATATAGCAACGATAAAATTCATGCAGTTGGTGGAAGCTGGTTATGTAATAAGAATGATGTTAATAATGGGGATTTTGATAAAATCACTGATATTTGCTATCAATCAATAGATGTATTGGTAGGGCTTAAAGATGAAGAGAACCAACCGGTAGCTATTAAAGATTTACTTGCTAAGGGGGGAAGTGTTTCTACAATTAATGAAGAAAAGTTAAATTACCAATTAACTTTAAGAGACTTTGTAATTGAAAATGGTAAATATACCAAAGGTGACCTTGTTATTGAGGTAAAATAAGTATATATGGATTTAGAGTGATAAGCACCTCTAATGTTATATTAATTACTATGACATTTGAGGTGTTTCTTGCAGTATAAATAAGTTTTGTATGGAGTTTTATTAAAAAGACTAAGGAGGAAATGTTTTGTTAACAGTAATTAAAGATGGTTATATTTTAGACCCGGCAAGTGGAAAAGAAGATTTTTATGATATCTTAATAGAAGATGATAGGATAAAAAAAGTTGAAAAAAACATTAATATAAAAGTTGATAAGACAATAAATGCAAAGGATATGTATGTAATGCCAGGTTTTGTTGACCTCCATGTTCATTTGAGAGAACCAGGATATGAATACAAAGAAACAATTGCAACAGGGAGCAGAGCAGCGGCAGCAGGTGGATATACATCAATATGTCCAATGCCTAATACTAATCCTGTAATTGATAATAAAAAGGCCATTGAAAAGTTCAATAAGAAGGTTGAAGAAGATTCCCTTGTAAATGTGCTTCCAATCGGAAGTATTACTTTAGATCAAAAAGGGGAAGACCTGGCTGATATTCATGGGATGGCAGATTCTGGGGTTATTGGAATAAGTGAAGATGGCAAATCCGTGATGAATGCTGCAATTTACCGTAAGGCTATGAGACAAGCCAGGGATGCAGGACTTATAGTATTTGCTCACTGTGAAGATATTGATTTAGTAGAGGGGGGAGTAATCAACCAAGGAGATAAAGCTAAAAAACTTGGACTTCCTGGAATTAGTAATTCCGTAGAAGATGTAATTGCGGTTCGTGATATAATATTAGCAAAAGAAACTGGTGTCAAACTTCATCTGTGTCATTGTTCAACTAAGGATAGTGTTTTACTTACTAAATTAGCCAAATCTCAAGGTATTCAAGTGACTGCTGAAGTATGTCCCCACCACTTTGTACTGACAGATGAAGATATTCCTGGAGATAATTCTAATTATAAAATGAACCCACCTCTTAGAGCTAAAGAAGATGTGGAAATGCTTATTGATGGATTAAAGGATGGAACTATAGACGTTATAGCTACAGATCATGCTCCCCACTCCTTGGAGGAGAAATCAAAATCATTTACACAAGCTCCCTTTGGTATAGTTGGATCAGAGACAGCATTTGCCTTAACTATGACATATTTAGTGAAACCAGGGCATTTAACACCAATGGATATGGTTTGTAAAATGAGCTATAATCCTGCTAGGATTCTTGGAATAGACAAAGGTAGCTTAGAAGTTGGAAAGATAGCAGATATAGTGATTGCAAATCCTAATGACAAGTATGTTATTGATGTAGAGAACTTCTATTCAAAAGGGAAAAATAGTCCATTTGATGGTGAAGAAGTAGTTGGCAAGGTAAAGACTACAATAGTTGCTGGTAAGGTTGTTTATGAGAATGAGGAATTTGTTAATTAAGATGTACTGAAATTGACAGTTTGCTAATTAATATAATATAAAATTTATGGAGGCTAATATGATCAACAAATTAATCAAGAAAATTACAGAAACACAAGCACCAATTTGCGTTGGATTGGATCCCCAACTAAGCTTTATTCCACAAGATGTAAAAGATAAGGCATATGAGGAAAAAGGAGAGACACTTGCAGGGGCAGCACAAGCAATATTAACTTTTAATAAGGCTATTATTGATGCAACTTACGACCTAATACCTGCTGTAAAGCCACAAATTGCTATGTATGAGCGATATGGAATAGAGGGTTTAATTGCTTACAAAAAGACTATTGACTATTGTAAAGAAAAAGATTTAGTGGTTATAGCTGATATAAAACGTGGAGATATAGGCTCTACAAGTGAGGCTTATGCAAAGGGACACTTAGGTAAAGTTGAGGTTGGAAGTAAATCTTATTATCCATTTGACGAAGACTTTGCTACAGTAAATCCATATCTTGGTAGTGATGGGGTAGAACCATTTATAGAGGTATGTAAAGAAGAAAATAAGGGCCTGTTTATTCTTGTTAAAACTTCAAATCCATCTAGTGGTGAGTTCCAAGACCAATTAGTAGATGGTAAGCCTTTATATGAATTAGTAGGGGAAAAAGTAGCAGAATGGGGTCAAAGTCACACATCTGATGATTATAGTTATATAGGAGCAGTAGTAGGAGCCACCTATCCTGAAATCGGCAAAGAACTAAGAAAGATAATGCCAAAAACCTATATCCTAGTACCAGGCTATGGAGCTCAAGGTGGAACTGCCAGTGACTTAGTTCACTACTTCAACAAAGATGGTCTAGGGGCAATAGTAAATTCATCAAGGGGAATTATAGCAGCATATACCAAAGAGGAATATAGTAAGTACTCAGCAGAAAATTATGCTGACGCAGCAAGGGCAGCTGTTATAGATATGAAAGAAGATATAGCAAGTGTAATATAATCATATATCAAAGGGACCTTTCATTAATACTGAAAGGTCCCTTGATTATATAAATTATTTGTAGAGAAAACTAGATTTTTCTTGTGTATTCTTTTAGCCATACTTTTTCATCATCATTTAGATATGGTGAAATCTTTTCATAGACCTGTTTGTGATAAGAATTTAAACGGTCTCTATCAATTTGGCTCAAGTAATCTAGATCAATAGCATCTAGGTCGATTGGAGCAAAGGTTATGGTTTCAAAGTACATGAACTGTCCGTATTCATTTTTTGCACCTTTGCGGCAAAGTAATTCGTTTTCAGTTCTAATTCCGTGGCTTCCTTCTATGTAGACACCAGGTTCATTAGTTGTTACCATGCCATCTTCTATTACGCTATGGTTTGGATTGTTTTGATCGTATTTCCAGCGGAAACTATTAGGACCTTCGTGTACATTTAATAAATAACCAACTCCGTGGCCAGTTCCACATTTATAATCTAAATCCATATCCCATATTGGACCTCTTGCAAGAATATCAAGGTTTAGGCCTATGCAACCATGTAAAAACTTAGCATTTGAAAGGTTTAACATACTTCTTAATACAGCAGTAAAATGTTTCTTTTGCTCAGGTTCTACAGGCCCAAGAGCCATAGTTCTTGTTATGTCTGTTGTTCCTTGATAGTATTGTCCACCTGAATCTACTAGATATAAGCCTTCAGGCTTAAGAGTTTTGTTACTTTCAGCAGTTGCAGAATAGTGCATCATTGCTGCATTTTCCTTGTAGGCAGAGATAGTATCGAAGCTCAAATCAATAAAACCATCTTGAGCTTTTCTACATTCTTCTAGGTAATAAGAAGCAGATATTTCAGTGATTTCGATTTTTCCAATATTAGTTTTAAGCCAGTACATAAACTTTGTGAAAGCCACTCCATCTTTGATATGAGCCTTCTTTAAATTTTCTATTTCTACTGGATTTTTTATAGCCTTCATTAAAACAGTTGGGTTATCTTCATCAATCACTTTGATACATTTATTTAGGTTTTGATAAATAGCATAATTTACTTTTTTCTTATCTAATAAAACTACTTCATTTGATAATAAATCTTTTACAAATGTATATATATTATTGTAATCTTTTAAGATTATACCGTCAGCTTCTAAGCTAGATGTAATCTGATCATCTAGTTTGTCCTTATCTAGAAATAAAAATATTTGTTCTAGAGTAATAACACTGTAAGCTAAAATTACTGGGTTATATGGGATGTCCTGTCCTCTAATATTAAATAGCCAAGCAATGTCATCTAAGCTTGTAATTATATGTGAACTTGCACCCTTCTCCTTCATTACAGTCCTTAAATCTTCTAGTTTATCAGCAAAGGATTTGCCAGCATATTTAATATCTAATAAAAATGCAGGTTCTTTTGTAAGGCTAGGCCTATCTTCCCATATCTCATCAACTAAATCCTTATCATATACTATAGATATTTCCTTGTGCTTAAGTTCTTCTTCTAACTTTAATCCATAGCTCGTACTAATAACCCTACCATCAAAGCCTATAGTAGATTTGTTATTTAATTTATCTTTTAAGAATTTAGTTGTAGTAGGAACTCCTTCTTCACCCATTTTATATAAGTCTATAGTGGTTCCTTCTAATTGCTTTGCTGCTTGTATGAAATATCTACCATCAGTCCAAAGTCCAGCTTCATCTTTTGTCACAACAAGGGTTCCATTGGAACCAGTAAAACCGGACATATATTTTCTAGTCATAAAATACTCGCTTACATATTCGGATTCATGAAAATCTTGTGTTGGAATAATATAAGCATCTATTTGATTTTCAGCCATTAGCTTTCTAAGGCTAGATAATCGTTTTTTAATCAATATAATTCATTCTCCTTCCATAATACGTTTAATGTTATCGGAGTTAGTCATAATAAGTAAAAACGGGTTCCGCTTCCGCAAAGTCACCCTTATTTTACTTATTATGCCTAACTCCTATTGACAATAAATGGGTTTATTAAACTGTTTCTGGTTCTGGATATTCTTGTCCAAATAGTTCAACTGATACTTGTTTCATAACTTGGTCTTCTAAGGGTTTATCAGAAAAATCAGTTTGAACTTCTGCTATTTCATTTACAACATCCATTCCCTCGATTACTTTACCAAATCCAGCATAAGCACCATCTAGGTGAGATGAGTTTTTGTGCATGATGAAAAATTGTGAGCCTGCTGAGTCTGGAACCATAGTTCTAGCCATGGAAACAACACCAGCATCATGTTTTAAATCATTTTTAAAATTGTTTTGAGAAAACTCTCCTTTAATTGAATAACCAGGTCCACCCATTCCATTTCCGTTTGGGCAACCTCCTTGAAGCATAAAGCCAGAAATTACTCTATGAAAAATAATACCATCATAAAACTTCTTTTCTACTAATGAAATGAAATTATTAACAGTGTTAGGAGCAATGTCAGGATATAATTCGATTTTGATTTCTTTATCATTTTCCATTTTAATAGTCACTATTGGGTTTTGTTTTGCCATATTCTTTTCCTTTCTTAATCTATTCTTATATTTTAATTTTTAATTTATACTTACTAATAATAACACAAGTTGGACAAGAACTACAAGATGCTATATGCAAACCGTGTGTATTTCCTGTTATATAGTGCTTTTTGAGCCCCATTAATAACAAGAGTGTTGGATGAATAACAAATTATAATTTTTTCTGATTCTTATTCTTCAAATTATGATAATTCTTTGGTATACTTAGTTAAATATAAAACAAGGAGTAGAAACAGTGAAAAACAAAAGAAATGCTTTAGTTGTATCTGTAGAACAATTAGCCAGTGATGTTTTTAGTATTTGGATTAAGGATGAAGAGATTACAGATAATGGTAAACCAGGACAATTTGTTTCAATTTATTGTAGGAATCAGATACGTTTACTTCCAAGACCAATAAGTATCTGTGAAATTAATAGGGAAGAAGGCCTTGTTAGATTTGTTTATCGTGTTGTTGGAAAAGGAACTGAAGAGCTTTCTAAATTAAAGGTTTCTGATAGTATTCAAATACTAGGACCTCTAGGTAATGGATATAGATTAAAAGGCAAGAATGTTTTAATAGTTGGTGGTGGGATTGGTATTCCCCCTCTTTTAGAATTGACTAAAAGGCTAGATGCCGAAAAAAGCATTATACTTGGATATAGAGATGAATTGTTTTTAAATAAAGATTTTGAACACTATGGCAAGGTGTATATATCAACAGAAAATGGGTCTGTAGGAACAAAAGGAAATGTAATAGATGCTATAATAGCTAATAATTTATTAGATAATAGTAAAGTAGATTCTGACTCAGGATCCAATATTGACATGATATTTGCATGTGGTCCAGTGCCAATGCTAAGAGGACTTAAGGAATTTGCCAACAAAAATAATATAAAACTACAAGTTTCTCTTGAAGAAAGAATGGCCTGTGGGGTTGGTGTATGTTTGTCTTGTGTTTGTAAAACAAAAGAAAAAGACAGCTATACCAATGTACATAATACAAGAATTTGTTGTGAAGGACCAGTATTTGATGCTAATGAGGTGGATTTTTAAAATCTGATTGAGTGAGAGGAGAAAAAGATGAGTAAGATCCTTAATACTAAGGTGAATATAGCAGGTGTAGAGTGGAAGAATCCAATTACTACAGCTTCTGGAACCTTCGGTTCAGGAAAAGAATATAGTCAATTTGTTGATTTAAACGAACTTGGAGCAGTAACCACAAAAGGAGTCTCAAACGTTCCTTGGGAAGGAAATCCGACACCAAGAATAGAAGAAACTGCAAGTGGCATGCTAAATGCTATAGGTTTACAAAATCCTGGAATAGATATATTTATAGAAAGAGATTTACCTTTTTTAAAGCAATTTGATACCAATATTATCGTAAATGTATGTGGAAGAACAGAGCAAGATTATTGTGAAGTTGTTGAAAAACTCAGTAACCAAGATGTAGACATGTTAGAAATTAATATTTCTTGCCCAAATGTAAAAGAAGGGGGAATTGCCTTCGGTCAAAATGCTAAATCAGTGGAATCAATAACCAAAGCAATTAAAAGATATGCAAAACAACCAATTATAATGAAGCTCAGTCCAAATGTAACAGACATAACTGAAATGGCAAAGGCAGCCCAAGCAGGGGGAGCCGATGCTCTTAGTTTGATTAATACATTAACAGGAACTAAAATAGACATCTACAAAAGAGATTTTGTATTAGCTAATAAAACCGGTGGCCTCTCTGGCCCTGCAATAAAGCCTGTAGCAGTTCGAATGGTTCATCAAGTAGCAAATTGCGTTGATATACCTATTATTGGTATGGGAGGGGTAATGAATGCAGAAGATGCTTTAGAGTTTATTATGGCTGGTGCTAGTGCAGTTGCAGCAGGAACAGTTAATTTTATCCATCAAACGGCAACAAGTGATATAATAAAAGGGATAGAAAAATATATGGAAGATTATGATGTTCAAGATATTAACGACTTAATTGGATGTGTAAAGTAATAAGAGGAGGATTTATGCAAGAATATAAGAAAGAGTTTATTGAATTTATGGTGGACTGCGGAGTTTTAAAGTTTGGTGACTTCGTAACCAAAAGTGGAAGAAATACTCCCTTCTTTATTAACACAGGTTTTTATAGAAGTGGGTCTCAGCTAAAAAGGCTTGGAGAATACTATGCTAAGGCTATCAAAGAGAATTTTGAAGGGGATTTTGATGTATTGTTTGGGCCTGCTTATAAGGGAATCCCTATAAGTGTAGCAACTACAATTGCCCTAAGTGAAAATTATGATGAGGAAGTTCGTTATTGCTCAAACCGTAAAGAAATGAAGGATCATGGTGATGCAGGTATATTATTAGGAGGTCCAATAAATGATGGAGATCGAATAATAATAATAGAGGATGTAACAACTGCAGGAACATCAATCAAGGAAACCATGCCCATATTGAAGGCCCGAGGAGATGTTGCTGTCCTAGGTTTAGTAGTTTCTGTAGACCGATGTGAACGTGGCAGTGGAGACCTAAGTGCCTTAGATGAAATTAAAGAAACATATGATATGAAGACCACAGCTATAGTTACTATGAATGAAGTTGTGGAGCATTTATACAATAAACCTTATAAAGGACAAATTATTATTGACGATAATATAAAAGAAGCAATAGACTTGTATTATGAAAAATATGGTGTTACAAATTAAATAATTGCTAAATCACCACCCTAAAGTAGCCATAGTATGGTATTTAGAGGTGGTTTTTTAGACTTAATTTTCCAAGGAAAAGAAGTAAATTAAATAAAAATAAATGAGCCCTATATTGCAGAAATTTGTGAAAATTATGAAAAGCAACAAATCGGGACCTTGACAAAAAACTTCTTTACTTTACCTATGAAAAATTATAATATATCCTTAACCAGCCAAAAATATACAAAATATTACAAGAAAGGACAAAATTGGAAACACATAAACCATATAAAAATATTAAATATATAGAGGTGACTAGCTATGAAAATTTCATTTTGGAGCCCATCAAAGGGTAGTGGTACAGTTACGTGTAATTTAGCTTGTATTAGTGCAATGTTTTCCATGATGTTTCGTCACAAATGTATAATTATTGAAAACCATTTTCAGAAAAACAGAATAAATCATTTAATTCAATCAAGAATAAACCAAAATATTTTATTTGAAGATACACACTATCATCATAGGTATACAGGTATGGAAAAGATACTTTATAAGTTATCAATGAATTATGACGATGTAGATGAAGACCTTAATCTTGAACTAGTAAGATTGATAGAGCAGGTTTCAAAAGATATATTAGAAAATCATCTATTTCATATATCTAACGATAATAGAATGGAGAAACAAATCTTTGACTATACAATCAACGAACATATTACTACTATTCTAAAAGCTAGTGAAATCTTCGCAGAATATATTTTTATTGACACCGAAAGTAGCAATAATTTTTGTTCCCAAATAGTATTACACGAAGCGGATCTTGTTGTAGTTAATTTACCTCAAGATAAAGAAGCTTTAAATCATTTCTTTAAGAACTACAATTCTATCAAATCAAAATGTCTATTTTTAATAAGTAATTACGATAAAAACTCATGTTTAAATCTTAATAAAATTTCACAAACATATCTTATTGATAAATCGTCTATTGCTGCAATTCCCTTCAATAATGATTATAAAGAGGCCTTAAGTCGCGGTTCTTTAATTAATTTTTTGATTCAGAATTTTAATTCAAATCAGAATTCGGACAATAATTTTTTCATAAATGAGATATCCAAGGCCACTAGAATGCTATATAATCACTTGGGTTTTCATATAAAAAAAGAAATAATTAAGGAGAGTATATGCGAAAAAACATTAGAAGAACAAGGTCAAAATATTGGCTTTATGTTTTAGCCTTTATTATTATGTTGTTTATATGTTTTTTCATAAGCTTAGTTATACTAAAAAACATAAAAAACAAATATGATATAGATCTAGAAAATGTACAAAACCAGATCCAATCCAAGAAAATATATGCATATGAAGCAAAAGAAAATATTAGTTCAGGGCAAATAATAAGAAGAGAAGACTTAAATTATATGGAGATATATTCATCTCAAGATAAAAAGTTTTATTTTGATGAAGAAAACTTTGGAATGGTCTCTAAAATTGATATCACAAAAGGAACATATTTATTGGAGGATATGTTTGTAGAAGACACAAAAGTAAGTAATCTTAGGGAAATAGAATATAATATTTTATTTCTTAATGGTAATTTAAATGAATCTGATTATGTAGATGTAAGGATAATATTTCCAAACGGAGAAGATCTTATAATCTTAAGTAAGAAAAACATTAAGCACCTTAATAAAGAGACAGGCAAATGTTATTTATGGTTAAGTGAAAAAGAAATTTTAAGTATGGCAGGTGCTCTTGTTGATACTTATGTATTTCCAGGAAGTAAAATATATACTACAAGATACTTAGAACCTCACCTTCAAGAAGCATCTGATGTAAACTATAAACCAAATCTATCAACTCTTGCCTTAATGCAAAGAAATACTAATATACTAGAAGATATGGAAGAATTAGATGAGATACTCCTAGACCCAAAAGTATACCAAGATAATCAAGGTTTTAGAAAAGAGTTGGAATTTCGCTTAAAAGAATTTTATTCGGAAACAGACTATAATTTTAAGGATCCTATTGAGGGAGTAGGTGGCTATAGAGAGGATGTGAACCAATTTGAAGAATAATATTATTATAGGTTTTCTAGGTAGCGACAAACATGAAATAATCCTTTATTTATCAAGGATCCTATATCATTTAAATAAAAAAGTTCTATTAGTAGATTTTGCTGAGAATGAGGCCCTAACCCAGAGCATACCTATACCAACCATGCTTAAGGAAAGCAATACATATTTAGATTATAGAGGTATTGATTTTATAAGGGGAGAAAATTATTATTTTAATATAAATGAGGACTATGATTATGTATTATTAGATTTTGGATATAATTACTCAACCTTATCAAGTATTGTATGTGACCAAATAATATATGTAACGGATCTACAATTACATAATGCTAAACGAATTAAAATAGGCAGACAAAAAGGTGATCCCAAAAGTCATATAATAATTAAAGATGTATTTAAGTGTAAGATAGGTCCTGAAAATATTCTCAGAGAAATTCATCCTAAGATTAGTATAGAAAATGTTTATATAATCGAACAAGATGCTATAGACATAAAGTTTAAAATTCACAGTCAGTACAATCAAACCTTCTATTTTGATAAATTATCAAAATCTATGAAATCATTTCTACAAGATATAATATCTAGCTTTGATGAAAGTCTTGGCAAATCACAAATACAAAACGCTTATAAAATAGCAGAGAGGGGAAGATAAGTTGAAAGTCGCATTTTGGAGTAATTTACATGGCCAAAGTGGAACTACAAGCAATATGATAGGTGTGGGGATTATAAGTGCATTATCATACAATTCTAAAGTCTTTCTTGGTCAAAGTCATTATAACCTTAATAATTTAGAAGACCCCTTTCTTGGCATTTCCCGTGAAGATAAAAAAACTTATTTTATGAATGTTGGTATTGATGCAATTGTTAGAGCGATTAAATCTATATATTTAGATGAAGAAACTATTGAAAACTGTACTCTTTCTTTTCTAAATAAAAGGCTAATGCTATTACCATCAACAGTAAAGACCAATCAAAAAATATACGAAGAAGATATTGATAAAACAATAGTTAGCATTCTAGAAGCTATGGATAAATATTATGATATGGTTTTTATTGATGTCAATACAAGAGGAAATGCTATAACTAGGAAAATTATAGATAATGTAGACTTGTTAGTAGTGAACTTAAGCCAAAATTTAAACTTACTAAATGATTATGAAGAAAATTTTCTAGAAAAATTTCAGGATAAAAATGTCTTTTATATATTTGGCAATTACAATCCAAATTCAAGTTATAGTCTATCTAATCTAAGAAAAACATATACCTGGCTTAAAACTAAAAACATCGGAATAATTCCTTATAATACCGAATTTATGGATAGTATGTCAGATGGGAAAATAATTCAATTCTTTTTTAATAACCTTAACTCAGAAGCAAAAGATCCAAATTATTATTTTATAAATGAACTTAAAGGCACTACTAGTAGCTTGTATGATTTGAGATTTAACAAAAGGCGGTGATTAGTTGACTAGTCAGGTAAATCTTATTTTGATATTAGCTATTAGCTTTTTAATAATTTTATTTTTATATAATTTATTTAAAAAATCAGATAATAGAAACAGTAACTTAATTGAAAGAGATTATAGCGTTTCATACTTTGTAAAAGAAATAAAAGAAACATTTAATCAAATTTTAAATACATCTATAACTGAATATAAGCTAGATAAGACAGAGGCAATGAAGGAGGAAAAAAGGAAAGATAATTTAAGAAAGGCTCTTAGGAATTGTAATTGTGCAGATGCAAGTGCTAAGGATTTTATCAAAGAATATATCAAAGATTTACTCCAAGTCAAATATAAAATTGATGAAGAGAATATTGATTTAATAATTCCCTTTTCCGACAGCTATAAATTATCTATACATGATAAATTCGACATATTGCTATTTTCCTATAAAAAGGAACATGGAACTAATGCCTTACAAGAGTTAATTGAAACTTATAATATGGATAAAAGATTTGATGATAAAGCTTACCATGAAAAATGGCAAGAGGATAAGAGTTTTACTGACAAAAACTTAGATGATTATAGGCAAGGATATGAGATTAGTTCAGACCAGATAGAAGAAGCCTACAACAAGGAAATTAATTATTTATCCTTTGGCGACAAACTAGATATTCTATCTCAAAGGATTTATCAATTATATAAGGGGCATGGAGTAATTGATGAAATAAGAGATATGAACATAGATGGTGTAAGTGGGGGAGTTTCAGGGCTTACAAATGTGCTATATCAGTTTTCAGAAGAACTATATACAGAAGAATATGAAGAAACTTTCCTTTCTTATAATAGTATTTGGATTTTTTATCGAGGGAAAACAATTCATTTATCATTTCTAGGCTTTGGTAGTCAAAAAGAATTAGAGAGAATCTGCAAGAATATCTATCGCTATGATAATCCTGGTCAATTAAGCAGTGCAAAAGGTTATATAGCTAATGAAATGAAAGATGGTTCAAGAGTTGTAGTTATTAGGCCACCTCTAGCTGAAAGTTGGGCATTTTTTGTAAGAAAATTCCAGTCATCAGAAATGTATGATATATATTCTATCTTACCAGATTTAGGAAATGAAGATGCTATAGAATTAATGAAATGGCTAATCAAAGGTTGCCAAGTAATTGCAATTACTGGTGAACAAGGTAGTGGTAAATCAACCCTTCTTAAATACTTGGTAGGCTTTATAGATTCAACCTTTACCTTAAGAGTTCAGGAACTTATATTTGAACTAAATTTACGTAAATTATACCCCAAGAGAAACATTTTATCTTTTAGAGAAACCCAAACTGTTTCAGGGCAAGAAGCCCTAGACATCCAAAAAAAGACAGACGGAATAGTTACTATACTAGGAGAGGTTGCAACAGCACCAGTAGCAAGGTGGCTTGTTCAATTATCCCAAGTAGCAAGTAAGTTTACTATATTTACCCATCATGCTAAAACCAGTGAAAATTTAGTTACATATTTAAGAAATGCTCTCCTTGAAGAAGGTGGATTTAATAACGAAATAATAGCTGAAGAACAGGTAGTAGATGCAGTTAATTTTGATATTCATTTCACGAAGACAGTAGAGGGTCATAGGTTTATTGAAAGAATAACAGAAATTGTTCCCCTAGATGAGAAAAATTCAGATGATGATTTATTTTCAAATATGAATACTTTTTTCAAACAAAATAACAGAAGGCATGTATATAGATGTGTTGATCTACTAAGGTTTGAAGATGGAAGATATAAGTTGACTTCCCCTTTAAGTGACAGGACAATAAAAAACATAGGCTATCATTTGACCAAAAAGGAAAGGGAAGATTTTCAAGTATTTCTAAATAAATTCCCCCAGCTAAAGGAGGAATTTGCATAAATATCCAAACAATAATATTAATAATATTTCTTATTCTTTTTATACTATCAATTCTTATTTTCAGAGAAATTTATTATAGATCCAAGGTAATCAATCAGGAAAATGAAATGTTTAGTAGAAAAAAAATAGAAACAAGGACCAATTATTTAGCAAAGCTCTATTATATATTAGAGCATAACTTCTTGACTAAGTGGTATATACATAAAGTTTCCACTAGTTATAAGATTTTATATCCAGGCCAGACAGACTATATAATACATGAGACGATGAAAACCGCGGTATTACTTTGGCTTATTAGTGGTTTAGCAATTATTTTTATATTTTCGACTTTTAAATCATTTTTTATGATTTGGACGGTATCTTTTTATATTATTGTGTTTCATATAGAGATGATAGGAGGCAGGACTAAAACTCAAGAAATCAAACTTCTTGCACAATTTGAAAAGTATTTAAATGACATTAGACATTATTATCATGTAAGTAATATGGTAGAAGAGTCTATAGAATATGCCATAGAGCAAGAATCAAAGGAGATGAGAGCACATGCAGTTAAAATTTATAACATTATTTTTGATGACGATCCAGATAAGGGATTTCTTGTATACAACGATGCAGGTCCTAACAAATATATTAGATTGTTTTTAGCTTTAAGTATCAAGGTTATAGAGTATGGTGATAAAATAGTTGACGGTAACTCCCTTTATCTATCTAATATTAATCATTTAAAAAACGATATTCATATTGAATTACTTAAGAACAAAAATACTAAGTTTGCTTTTACAGGCCTTAGTTTTGTTGCCGCAATTCCAATAATATTTCTACTTCCCATAAGAAACTGGGGGATTTCGAACATTCCTGATTTAGTAAGGTTTTATGATTATTCTAATGGAAAACTTCTTGCTCTTCTAATATATTTAATCACTCTTGTTATTTATTTCATGTTAATTCATTTAAAAGATATTGTGCCACTTAAACTTGAGAAAAACTATATACTAGACAGATTTAAAAACATAGCTTTTATAGAGAGACTATTAAATAACTACATAGATACTTATTATACAAAAGTTCTCAAGCTTAAAAATATACTTAAAGAATCAGGGGAAAGTATAAAGTTAGAACACTTTATATTAAAACAATATATATATGGATTTTTAGCATTTTTTATATCCCTTACATACTTTGTGTATTTAAATAATTTGGAAGAAACTCTTTTTCTATATTGGTATCAACTTATATTGTCTTGTGTATTTAGTGTGTTAGCTTATGCTTATCCCTACTTTATGGTTAAGTATAAAAGTAAACTTATGAAAATGAATATGGAAGATGAAGTGATTCAGTTTCAATCTATAATTATGATGGTAAAAAACATGGAAAGAATATCTGTAATTAATATTCTTGAGTTTATGGAAGGGTTTGCAATAATTTTTAAAGATTCTATTCACACATGTATTAATAACTTTGATGCAGGAGATTTAGAGGCTTTAGAAGAACTAAAACTAAGTGAAAGTTTTGAGCCCTTTAGACGTATTATAGATGGTTTAATTATTAGCGACAAGATAGGAATAGAAAAGGCATTTGACGAAATAAGTACAAATCAATTGTATTATCAAGATAAACGTAAGGCAGATAATGAGGAATTACTAGCTAAGAAAGCTGCTATTGGAAAGTTCATATCTAGTATTCCGGCAGTTATTACTGTTGGCCTATATCTAATAATACCATTTATATATGAGAGTTTAAGACAGTTAAGTGAATTTAGTAATGAGTGGAGTGGATTTTAGCTATTATGCATAACTCCTATTGACAAAATCTTAGTTTCGCAATTGATTAAATACTTAAGGTAGCTAGGAGGTGACGATGGAAAACAGTTTAAAAATGCTAATTTTAGCAGCTAGTGTATCTATCACATGTATGGTAGTTAGTGTAGGGTTTTATGCGGCAAGGCAAGCAAGTGACATTTCAGCTATTACAAATGAAAAATTAAGTGATATAGCAATAACCATAGCAGAAGATGAATTCATGATATATGACAATCTAGTGGTTCGGGGAAGTGATGTAGTTAATTTTATATACAGAAACTTAAGTTCCCATTCTAATAGGACAAATGCACCTATTTATGTATACGTAGATACCGGTTCATCAAAAACTCAATATGAAGACAATATATGGATTGACCAAACAAAAGATCTATCTAGCATATACTATATCCATCCTTTAAGAAAGTTTAAAGGAAAGGTAGTGCGAAATACAAATGACGTGATTATAGGGGTTTCATTTATAGCAGATTAACTAATATATAGGGGAGAAAGGAAAAATAATGGATAATAGTTTGAAAGGCTTAATATTAGCAGCAGGAGTAATCATTACATGTATCGTTGTAGGCTTAGGCTTCTTTATATCAAGAGAGGCTAAGAATGCAACGGATAGTGGAACAAGTCAATTATCAGCTATGAGCTCACAGTATG
>CAZXSM010000004.1:0-21655 GCA_964643255.1 uncultured Lachnospiraceae bacterium | reverse complement strand
TTGAATAATATTAGTGAATTTATAAGCTTAAGTTTTGCAACTAGTATATTTTGTCTAGGAATATATCTATTTATGATTGGTATTAACGAATACAATACGGTTTTGGATAAGGCCATAGATAGCTATGGAGATGAAGATTTTGTTTCTTATGTACCCTATAAAAGGGAAGATGAAGTATATTACACAAAAGGACAAATTTTAACATTACTATTTGAACCTCTAGATTATGATATTCAAATTGATTCATATTTAATTAAAAAACAAGATCATGATAAAAGTAAAATCAAAAACTATATATTTCTAAATGATTATTATATAAAGCACTACATATATGATTTTGATGGTAATATAAGCAGGATTGAGTATAGATCAGCCTAAAACATAATGAGATTAAATAAAACCAGAATTCAAGGTGGTGATTATTATAGATGGATTAGGAAGAATACTTACAGTGATATTTGTTGGAATATTAATATGTATGATTCCTCTAAGGTATAAAATGATAAATTATCAAAGATATACACAAAACCATATAGGAGAACATACAAGTGACTTTGTAAATCAAGTTATGGAGAAGGGTTACATGGATATGGAAATGTATGAAGGTTTTATTCATCTTCTTAATCCCTCTAAGACCATATATAAGGTTGAGTTAATACATAGTACCCCTAAGCTAGTCTTAGGCCCTTATAATGATGATATCAAAAGGGAAAACATAGAGACTATTATTGTAGATAACTACAGTGAAGATATATTGGAAGAAATTAGGAAAAATGAAATCTATTATTTTAGGCAAGGGGATTACTTTACAGTTAATATTTATATAACTAGTGAAGGATTTATTTCTAATATTAATCAATTCTTTGGGATTACAAATCTTCAAAATAAATACACTTATGGCGGTATAGTCTATGACAGATTCTTTTGAAAACCTAATAGACATAATAATAGCTATTCTGATTATTTTTATTTTACCTTTTATGCTTATAAATCAGCATAAAGACCTTCTTGTTCAGGTTTATGTAGAGGAAAAGGTTAGTTCCTTTTCAGAAACAGTAGCAACAAATGCCTATATATCTAGAAGCATGTATGAAGAATTAAATGAAAGTATTAATAGACTTTTACCAAAACATAAGATTGTTATAGAGCATGGGAAAAGAACGTATTACCTGGATTATAAAAATGAGGACGGGGAATATTTTGCTAAAGGAGAAACACGACAAGTCTTTGATAATATATATACCGCAAGAATATTAGAAGAAATATATATAAAAAATGTACATTATTATTTTAATAATGGAGATTATCTTAGAATTATGTTAATAGGAGATGAAAATTTCACTTCCTTTGAAAGTAAGCAAGTAATAAAAAGTAAAGTAAAGAATTAAAGGTGACAAAATATGAAGTTGTATCATTTTTCATTAATATTTATAATTATTGCCGGATGCTTTCTAGTTATTATAAATATCAAAACAAGAACATTTGAATATGCAAGTAGAGAAAAAGAGTATCTAGAGGAAGGCCTAAAAAGGGCTTTAGATGAAGCTACATATTATATGTTAGAAGAAGAAATGTCAGGTTTAGAGATAAATAAATCAAGAGGGGCAGATATGATTTTAGAAGGACTTTACTTAGGGTTAGATATAAAGAATCCTGAGCAAAAGGAACAACTAAAAATGCACATACCTATTATATCTGTTACAAGTAATGACGGGTTTTATGTATATTTCACAAGCGAATATCAAGGAGCTAACAAAAAAACATATTATAAAAAGCAATGGTCAGAAAAGCATCCATTCTATTATGAAGATCAAGATTTTATATACAGGTTTACCTTAACAGACCTTATTACTATATATGATAAAAATGGGATATTAGGCTTAGCCAATAGTCAAAAGTTTGTGTTAATAAATGTAAATGACTTTATATACCTAGATAAGTTTGAAATGTTTCGTAGAAAAAGACCAAATTCATTTTTACTAAGTCCACAAGAATTTAAACAAGTAAAGGCAGATGTTATAACTTCAACTATGGAACAAGTATTGAGTACGTATTGTAATAAGTATAATGAAATTGCTAAAAAGATGGGTATATCTTACGATTTTCATTTTCCTTTGTATACAAGTGAATTATCTAAGGCTATAGAGACACCTTCACTTTTTGTTCTTATACAAGGCTATCCACTTAGCTTTAGTAAGGATGTTGTATTCAATAGGTTTCTTGTAGGAAGCAGTCAGATAGTTAAGAGGCAGCTTTACATTATAGAAGAAACCCATCCACATCCCATATATCACAAAAAAGAATGTCAGACTTTACTTTTAACTAGTGGGAATAAAGGTAAGAAGGCTTGTTATAGTGTTAGGGAGGCCGTAGGGGAAGGAGCTTATCCTTGTCAAGTATGTATAGAAACTGCAGCTTATAACTAGGTAATACAAGGTCTTTATAGGACTAGTTCGGTCTTGTTGGAGGAATTTGTTTGTATAAGAAAAAGATATTCTATGCAATTATAATAATTATATTTATCATAGGTTTACTTAAGCCTATAAGTGCGAAAGGAGAAGATACAGAGTCAGTTTACCAAGTTAAAGATTCTAATGGACATGTAGCTCTTTCTTTAAAAATAAAGGATGGACAAATCACAATAAATACTAGAGATAAAGTAGCACGTCCTAATGTGCCAGTTCGTTGGAGGCATATAGGTTTAAGTATTAGCAGAAAGCCCATAACAAATGAAGTAACTGCTAAGGGGATCAAGGGTCCTGGGCCTTTAAACGAAGTGGCATCATCAGGTCTTGCCTATATATACTTTGATCAAGCTGTAACTAAAACACAGTATATAGAAGGAAACGAAGTTTTTACAACTATAATCTTTAGTGAAGAACAAATTAAAACAGCCTTACAAGATGATTTTACTGACATAACAAAAGGAACAACAATATACCTTCATGGAATTTTCAGAACTTTTAAGCAAACGGATGCAGGAGAAGTCATTAGAAAAGATAATATAAAAAACTGGACAGAAATAGTTAGGGCAGAAGAATGGGCAAATGATACACTGTTAGCTTTTAACAAGTATTTCAACATGCCTATACAATATATGCCAAAAGCCCAGGAAAACTCAATGTATTATATAACAAATGATAGCACTATGATTGCCCCAAGAAAGAAAATGCCTTCTAAACATATAAATGAGAGTTTAAGTTGGTCTAATGAACCAACAACAATTAATTATTATGATAGTGACTATAAATTAAAGGGATATTATGTTACCAGAAAAATTGATAAAGAAAAAGTCAGAGTCCAAGAAGGTTTTATAAGTAAAGGAGTTAGTATAAACCAGATAAAAAGTGGTCAAACAAAGGTTTTGTTGGGTGGAATGAATATATATATGGTTTATGAAAAAGAAGAGATTGATGATAATCTACCCCCTCTAGTAGAGCCCTTAAAGGAAGATCTAACATTTGATTTAGAAACTCCTCTTATTAATGGTAAAATTGGAGCAGATCCTAAAAACCAAGAAAGATTTCAGGTAGACCAAGGAATTCCTGTAACAGAAAGCCTATATACTAATCTTAATGCTTCACCTTATATGATGGCTTATCAGTTTGAAAAGAAAGTTGGTATACAGACTTATCCGGTAAAAGTAAGAAAAGAATATATATTAACATGGACAAACAATGATGGACCTAGTGAGGTTCCTATGAGTGAAAAACATGTATTAGACCAAACAGTCAATATAAGGAGGGCCTATGGCTACTGGGAGATAATTAATTTCGATTTATACAGTCTAGATACTGCTAGTATTAACAACTATGCACTGCCTGAAGGAAAATCACATATGGTGGCAAACTCGGACCAATTAAAGATCCCTATTGTAAATATAAAGCATTCTAGTAAAAAGGATGAACATATCATAGTTCCCAAAGAAATTATAAACGGGATTAGTCTTAAGGCTCAGACTATATATGGTGATTATTCTAAGCCAAGTCTACCAAGTGAAGATTTTACTCTATATGCCAACAAAGCAATCCCTAATCTAAAAGTTAAGAATGATTCCCTTGTGATTAATGGAAATCATGTAATAAATGAAACTCTTAGTGAAACTGAAGGTCCTAATATTAACACCACAGATTTAGATAATATTAGAAAACAAGGTAAGGCATATAATACTGGTTCCTCTCTCTTTAAAGAAAATTTAATTATTGATAGTACTAAAGCAAATGGAAACTACCATAGCTCTGGTCAAGTTAATTATAAAAGAACAAGTGCTTTGAATTCAAAGCATAGTGAAAAACTTGATTATAATATTCCTAATATTAATAGTGTACTTATCCATACTCCTGTAGTTTGTAAGGCAGTATATTCAAGTAACAATAATAAGTATATTCAAAATATCACTCCTACTAATACAGACATAAATCTGATACTTGATAATCAAAAAGACCCAAATGATTTTACTATAAAGATTTCAAACAATGAATTTCATTCCGAGAAAAAAGGTTATGGAACAAGGGATTACAGTTATTCATTAAGAGACAGAAATTCTTCTTATATAGCAAGTAAAGACGGAAAACTTAGAAATGAGATAAAGTTCCCCTTTGATATATATAAGTATTCAGAAGATAAGGAAAGAAGTCTTATAAATAAAAACACTTGGATTATCCTAGATAGGGACACCCATGAATTTTCATTGCCAATATGGATTAGGGAAGGAAGTTACATAGCAGAGTGTAGGACTGTTGCAATTAATGCAAACATGTCTAAACTTGAACAGACTGCACAGTTCAAGGCAAATACAGACTTATCAAATTATGTAGCTACCGATCAATTTGACATAGAAGTATCAGGAAGATTGTATGGCTTAACTATATATGATGTTAGTGATTATCCTATGTGGGAAGATATCTTTCGTGTTCAATATTCTTTAGACCTAAAAAGAAATCAATCAAGTATTTATATGGATGGGACTAAAAATGACACTTATCAAAAGAATTTCAGATATGATTATACTAGTGGAACCAATGACCAGTACGGTAATAAGACTGATAGATTGTCAAAATATACATTTCCCTTAGTAGATGGTAGTCATCCAGAATATTTAAACCAAGGGATTTTAAAAACAGGATATGGAGTGAGATTCCAATTAACTACTATAGGCAATATGTATTCTCAGGCTTCTTCTATAAGAATACGACCTAAATTCTATTGTGTTGATAAGAGTGGGAATAACAGACAAGAAGTAAGTTTGTATTATGAAGAAAACATTGAGAATATTAATAGAAAGTTAGTAAAGATAGGGAGTTTTTTAGATAGTAGTAATATGAAGCACCAGGAAGTGGGAAATCCCTATACAGGTATACCCATGGAAGAAATAAATAACACCATAAAAATCATAGGAAAAGATTATGCTAGTAGCCTTTATAGAAGGAAAGAATTATTTAATTTTAGTGATATCCTTATTGCATCAGACTTTCGTACCTTTCCAATAGACAATTCTAAATATACTCAAAATTGGTATGGATCTTATTATTTACCTTGTAACTTATATGTGACATATAAAGATTTTGATGTGTATGAATATGCTAGCAAGTATGGGATATCTTTTCGTGAGGATTTTTGGATAGAGGATGGCTATCTAATAGTTAATTTTGATATAAGGACTTTGGATAGCAATGGAAATGAAGTTTTATCTTATGATAATATGTGGGAAGTGGAGGGAATGACTAGTAGTAAAGTAAGTTATGATGGATTAGAGTTTGATTTTATTAAAGGAGACTTTATTATTTATAAGATTAATTCCTCAATACAGGAAGACTATATTGTAGATGGACTCTAAGGACCTAAACCAGATGAGATTTGTGCTGTCTTTATAGTAAAAAGGGTTCTATAAATGAGAAAAACATATAAAAACCTCGATAGGATGAAATAGAGTGTTAATATTTCATGTTATCGAGGTTTGATTTTTCTTATTCATCAGTAGAGATATTGTTGTCTTCCTTATTATCCTCATCTGAATCATCGGATTCATTTTCTATTTCCTCTAAATAATCAGGAGGAAGAATTTCTAGCTTTACCTTATCAATACGGTTTTTAGCAATTTTGTCAACAGTTAATTGAATGTTACCTTCAGTAACTGTTTCTCCTTCTTCTGGTATATGATCAAATAAATATATCATGTGTCCAGCAATATTTTCGTATTCTACCGGCTGAAGGTCTATGTCTAGCATATCGTTAATATCATCTACATTAGTGTTACCACTAATTAAAAATTCTGATTCATTAATTTTTTGGATGTCATCTTCTTCGTGTTCATCATATTCGTCTCGAATTTCACCAACGATTTCTTCAAGTAAGTCTTCTAAGGTAACTATTCCTGCAGTTTCTCCATACTCATCTAGAACAATAGCAAAAGGTATAGAGTTTTCTCTCATTTCAATAAATAGTTCAAAAGTACGTTTGTACTCATAAGTAAAAAAAGGTTCTCTAATTACTTCTTTAATTAAAAAGGTGTCGGGATCTTTAACGCTGAAAAACAAGTCTTTCAAGTTAAGAACACCAACAACATTATCTCTGGAATCATGATAGATAGGAATACGTGTATACTTATATGTGGAGAATATATCTACAAGTTCATCATAAGACATATCGCCAGAACCAAAAATTATGTCTGTTCTTGGAACCATTACATCTTTAGCAACAGAATCTCCAAAATCCACAACATTGTTAATCATCATACGTTCTTCGTTTTCAATTACACCTTCTTCATGACTCGCATCAACAAGGGTTAAAAGTTCATCTTCTGTAATAGTATAAGTTTCTTCCTTTAAATCGATCTTTAACAACTTTATTAATCCATAAGCAAATTTATTAAAAACAAATGTAATAGGTGAAATTATTTTTGCAAAAACGCAAATAACATCAACATATGACATAGCTAATTGCTCTGAATATGTAGTTGCTATAAACTTAGGTATAATTTCGCCAAATACAATAATTAAGATAGAGACAATAATTAATGTAAGAGGAGTATATGAATCCCCCAGAATGTTATGAGTAAAATAAATAGTAACAGTAGCAGCTATGACTACAATAGTTACGTTTGCAATAAGTACGGATGTAAATATGTTAGTAGGTTTATTTAGCAACTCATACACCTTTATAGCCTGCTTATTACCTTCATCTGCCATGGTCTTAATACGTAATTTGTTTACTGATGAAAATGCCGATTCTGCAGATGCAAAAAAAGCAGCAAGTAATATTAATATAAATATTATTATCAGCTGCGTGACCCCAGTAGTATCCAACTAATCAACTCCTATTTTTTGATTTTTATTATTATTTTTTCTGATTAATATTAGTATAATCTTATATGGTTTGATGATGCTTGTCAATAATAAATTGCTTATATATAGGCATAAAGTAGCTATAAAAGAGCAAGAGGTTTATTTAAGGTAAAAATATTGTTAATTATTAATATTTTCTTAATTTTTCCTTGATTAATTATAATATATTTAGTAAGATACAATCGTTGTTTGTATAAAAAAAAGTACCTTATATTAGGAGGAAACTAATAATGAAGAAGAAGTCCCATCTATCTTTGGCGAATTATTTGATTTATAAAACCGACAGTGAAGATTTAAAAAGACATAAAAAATCCTTTTTATTTGGAAGTATTTTGCCAGATTGTGTACCATCTTTTATAACCAGAAGGCACACTATAGATGAAACCTTTGATATATTGAAAAACGAATTAGTTGAATTAATTGATAAATACGATTGGTCCCAAGGAATTACTGGTAAGTTTTGTAGACAACTAGGAGTTATAACCCATTATTTAGCAGATTACTTTACATATCCTCATAACAATGTTTTTACTGGTAGTATGAGAGAACATATTAGCTATGAAATTAACTTGATGAAATATTTAAGGACATATTTAGATAGTGGAGAAGCAAGTGCAACTATAAAAGAAAAAAACACTAATCTATATTCTGTAGATAATGTTTGTAACTATATTAGGGAAACTCATGAACAGTATTTGCAAGCCCTTAAACAGATTTCTATAGACTGTAAGTACATAGTAGAAATGGTAGTTAACGTAGTTAAATCAATACTAAACATATTAGAAGTTAATCTTGTTCCTAGTCAAGTAAAGGTTGCGTAAGAAATCTAGCTTTACTAAGTGATTTTATCTTGCGATTTGAATGATTAAATATAAGAGTGTATATATTTTTTGAAAAATATATACACTCTTTTTCATTTTGGTATATAATTGACTTTTAATAATATCTTATATAAAATGAAGTTAATATTTCCCATGTAATCTATGTAACTTAAAAACTTATAATGCCGAGAAGGACAAATATTAAAACCTATCTAAGCAAAGAATATAACTGGTTTTGATATTTAATATAGGAGATAATATGGCGATAGAAACCCCATGGAAGTTAATATTTAAAGCCTTATCAAACCCCAATTATAGTATTAAGGAAAATTATGAATTACATCGTAAGGTTATTACTGCCTCTAGACCTTTTTTCAAACCTTTTTATAAGATGTTTGATAAAAAGATCAAAACAAATGGTAGAGAGATTCCAATACGAATTTTCATGCCAAGGAATAAAAAAGCTCCAAAAGATATTATTGTTTTCTTTCACGGTGGCGGATGGGTAACAGGCAATGTAAATAACTACACAAGTATATGCGGTAATATGGCAAATCAAACTAATTGCATTGTCATTTCTGTGGAGTATAGATTAGCCCCAGAACATCCATTTCCAGAAGGTCTTAACGATTGTTATAGTGTAACAAGAATAATTGCAGCAAACATAACTAAAGAAGCCCAAAAGGAAAAAAATCTTAACAAGGAAAAAAGAAGACTTATTTTATCAGGGGACAGTGCTGGTGGAAATTTAGCAGCAGTAGTTTCCCTATTATCTAAAGATAATAAGGGTTTTACAATAGATAAACAGATATTGTATTATCCATCTTGTTATAATGATTATAGTGAAGACTCTCCTTTTGAATCAGTAAGACTATATGGTGAAGATTATGTTCTTACAAATAAGCGAATAAAAGAGTATTTAGACTTATATATAGAAAATGAAGAAGATTTTAATTCCCCATTGTTTGCACCACTTTTAGCAGAGGATGTGTCAAATCAACCAGACACTCTGATTATTACTGCAGAATTTGATCCTTTAAGAGATGAAGGTGAAGCATATGGACATAAGCTTAAAAAGGCAGGTAACAAGGTAGTTGTTAAACGAATTGAGGACAGTCTTCACGGTTTTTTAGCTCTTCCTAAAAATTCGGATATAATTAAGAGTTGCTATGAATATGTAAATGACTTTCTAGAGACATGACTAATATAGAGTGAATAAGTGTACAATATGTATAGTGTAAATAAAAACTTAACTGATAAATAAAACAAACATATAAGATAAAATTGAAATATGAAAAGATACAGGTGATTAGTTTGAAACATCAAAAAAACCCCAAGTGGAAACGATTAGATAATGCAGCAAAGATATTTCCACCTACAAGTTCTGATAGAGATACAAAAGTATTCCGTTTTGCCATAGAATTATATGAAACAGTCGACCCAAAGATTCTTCAAGAAGCTGTAGATATAGCTATGGAGAGTTTTCCGTTTTATAGGGTTGTTTTAAGAAGAGGAGCCTTTTGGTATTATTTAGAAGAGACTAGCGAGCAGGTACTGGTAGAAGAAGAAAATAATACAGTGTGTGCTCCAATTTTTTTTGAAGGTGAGAGAACCCTTTTATTTCGTGTTATATATTATGGAAAAAGGATTAGTTTAGAAATACACCATACATTATCTGATGGAACTGGAGCTCTTTGGTTAATAAAAGCTATTGCATACCATTATTTAACTATAAAACATAAAGAAGACTTTGTAGACAAGATGCCAGCTAAACCATATAGCCCATCCTTAGGCCATAAGACAGCTGATAGTTTTAACAAATATTATACTGGAGAAAAAAATATTGTAGCCAAGAAACAAACCAAGGCATTTCGTATACATGGTACAAGAATAGAAGACAATAGAAATATCTTAATTGAAGGAAGTTTATCTGTTAAAGAAGCATTAAATGAAGCCCATAAGTATAATACTACACTTACAGGGTTTTTGGCTTCTTTATTAATTTATTCTATTTACCAAGAAATGTCTGTAAGTCAGCGAAAGAAACCAATAATTATAACAGTACCTGTTAATTTAAGACAATTCTTCAAATCAGAATCTGCTAGAAACTTTTTCGGAACAATTCGTATAGAGTACAATGTGAGTAAACAAGGGGATTCTTTTGAAAATATAATAAAACATGTAAATGATAGTTTTAAAGACAAGTTAACAGAAAAGGCGCTAGAGAAGCAGTTAAATAGTTTTGTGGCTTTAGAGCAGTATAAGTTGCTTAAGATTATTCCTTTGCCAATAAAAAACCTAGTTTTACGTCTGGCTGATATTTATAATGAAAGGGGAATTACAGCTGGTATTTCCAATATTGGTAAGGTTGATTTCCCCAAAGAACTTCAACCATATATTTATCAACTAAATGTTTGTACTGGAGCAAGGAGACCTCAACTTTCTGTTGTATCCTACAATGATAACTTAACTCTTAGTTTTACATCTTCATTTACTGAAACAGGAATACAAGAAAACTTTTTTAAGTTTTTAACTAAGGAAGGAATCAATGTAAATATTGCTTCAAATATTGAAGTTTAATTGAAGTTTAATAGAAAGAAGGAGAATGTATGCAGTACTGTGAGCATTGTAAAGTTAATATTAGAGATAATAATAAAAAATGTCCTCTGTGTCAAAACCCTCTTCCAGAGACTGATGAAGAAATTGAGAACATTTTCCCTTATATACCTATTAAATATGACAGGCATATGGCTCAGAAAATAATTATTTTCTTGTCGGTTGCAATAATTGTTATTAGTTATGCTATATACATAATATTTCCTGTCAGTATTAATTGGCCTAAATATGTGTTTTCTACGGTTATATGTATTTGGATTATTTTAGCCGTTGCGATAAGGAAGAGAAATAACATACCTAAGAATATGGTGATACAGGTTGGTGTTATATCAGCAATTATAGTGTTTTGGGATTTGATTACTGGATTTAAAGGATGGTCTATTAATTACGGGATTCCTTTAATATGTGTTGCTGCTATGGTTGTTTTATTTATAACAGCAAAGATTATGAATTTAAAAGCCAGGGATTATCTATTTTATCTCTTTATCGTTATATTATATGGCTTTGTTCCTATAATTTTTATTGTAACAGATTTTGTGCAAGTACTATATCCGTCAATCATATGCATTGCAACTAGTATTGTTAGTTTTGTTGCCTTGTTATTGTTTCAAGGTGATGATATTAAAAATGAACTTGATAAGAGAATGCATGTTTAAAAGATAGAAAGAGGCAATAGCATGAGTGGATATACACTTAAGATAATAGCTATGGTTACAATGCTAATTGATCATCTCACAGCCGTATTTGTACCTTATGATAGCTGGCTATATATGATTGGAAGAAGTGTGGGGAGGTTATCATTTCCTATCTTTTGTTTTCTAATTACAGAAGGCCATAGACATACAAGAGATATAAAGAAATATTTATTTCGCCTTTTAATCTTTGCATTTATTTCTGAAATACCTTTTGATATGGCATTTTATTATCCATTTTCAGACTCTAATTATATGTACCATCAAAACATTTATTTCACTTTGTTTATTGGTTTACTGGTAATTACTATTATTGATTATATAGAAGATTATTTTGCTTTTAAATATAGGATTAATTCAAACAGTAATAATAATATCCCTTTTGTAATTAAGAACTTGCTTAGTATGGGGGTTTTACTGGCAGGATGTCTTATAGCTTATCTTATTAAATCGGATTATTCATTTGTAGGCGTTTTAATGATTTGGACCTTTTATATATATAAGAATGATATTAAATTATTATTTATTTCACAACTCATCCTAAACTTAATATATGGTTTCCCCCAAGTGTTAGGAGTGTTTTCCTTGTATTTTATTAACCGATATAATGGTGAAAGAGGAAAGCAAGCTAATAAGTATCTTATATATGGTTTCTATCCTCTACATTTGTTGATTATTTTTCTAATAAAATTCATTATATAAAGGAGTAGTTCTATATGGTTTCAGTTAAGGTTATAGACACTAAAGGTTTTATGTCAGAATTGTTAGTAAGAGACTTGTTTGATCTATACTTGCTATCGGAAATAGAAATTGTAACTTCTAATAAATTCAATATTTCTGGGAGATTACATAAAGAATTTTATTCTAGTGATAAGTTGGATGAAATTCAGGAAAGACAACATTCTTTTTGGAAAGAAATAAAACCAATAGCATTTAATATTATTAAAGGTAATAATGTGCCCTTATCTATGAAGATTGTGCTCATGTTACCAAAACCATCTGTGTCAAGTATTCTTGATAGAGCTAATATTAGTCTTAATTCCTCTGATATTAATGGACTTTTCCTAAATATAATATTTGAAAAAGGTCAAATTATTATTACTACAGGAAGTTCTTTTAACTTTTTCACCTTAGATAAAACTATAGATAAACTGTGGGATGAAATGGCAATTAAATTTTTAAAAAGTAAAGGAATTGCAGTAGAAGAAATCTAAAAAAAGTATAAGATTATTAAATGATTATTAAAAACAATATTTGTTAGCACTCTGACCAACAGAGTGCTAATTTTCTCTTGACAAATTTAAATCAAAGTATTAAGATGAATCTATTGTTTGAGTGATAATTTTATATTTAAAGGAGCGATATAATGAGTGCAGAACAAGGGAAATTAACTATTAGTTCAGAAAATATATTTCCTATAATTAAAAAATGGCTATATGAAGATCATGACATATTTATAAGAGAAGTTGTGTCTAATGCTAATGATGCAATTACAAAGTGCAAAAAGTTAGAATTAATGGGTGAATTAGAATTACCAGAGGATAACAAATATAGGATTGATGTAATTGCTGATGCCGAAAAGAAAACTATTAAGTTTATTGATAATGGAATTGGCATGACATTCGATGAAGTTAAAAAATATATCAACGATATTGCCTTTTCTGGGGCTAGAGACTTTATGGAAAAGTATAAAGATCGAGCTAATGATGATCAAATTATTGGTCATTTTGGTTTGGGTTTTTATTCTGTTTTTATGGTTGCAGATACAGTTACCATTGAAACTTTATCTTGGCAAGAAGGAGCAAAGCCTGTTTCTTGGAAATCAGAGGGTGGCTTAACCTATTCTATGTCTGAGGGGAATAGAGATTCTCGTGGTACAGAGATTACTTTGTATCTATCCGAAGATAGCTATGAATTTTGTAATGAATATAGGGTAAGAGAAGTACTTGATAAGTATTGTGCATTTATGCCCGTTGAGATATATTTTACTAATCCTAATGCAGAACCGGAGTACGAAGAGGTTGAAATTGAAGAAGATGTAATTGATGCAGAAGTAGATGAAGATGGCAATGCTAAGGAAAAGGAAACCAAGAAGGTATTAAAGGAACCTGAGCCAATCAATGATACTAATCCTTTATGGAGAAAGAATCCAAGTGAATGTACAGATGAAGATTACATTGAATTCTACCGTACAGTATTTAATGATTATAAAGAACCCTTGTTTTGGATACATCTAAATATGGATTATCCATATAACTTAAAAGGTGTTTTGTATTTTCCTAAAGTTAATCCAGAAATCGAGAATATAGAAGGAACAATTAAGTTATACAGTAATCAAGTATTTGTAGCTGACAATATTAAGGAAGTAATCCCAGAATTCCTTTTATTATTAAAAGGTGTTATTGATTGTCCGGATTTCCCACTAAATGTTTCAAGAAGTGCTTTACAAAATGACGGAACTGTAGTTAAGATATCTGATTATATTACCAAGAAGGTTGGCGACAAATTAACAGGTATGTATAAAACAGATAGGGAAAATTATGAAAAGTCATGGGATGGCATTAGTCCTTTTATAAAATATGGTTGTTTAACTAATTCAAAATTTAGGGACAAAATGAAAGACTATATTTTATTTAAGAATCTAGATTATGAATATATATCCTTAGTTGATTATGGTAAGGATAAAGAAGAAGTAGAAGAAACAGATGCTGAGAAAACTAGTGAAGATGTTGAAAAAGATAGTTCTAGTGATCAAACTAAAGATGATGATACAAGTAAGGAAGAAGAGAAGACTGTAATATATTATGTGACTGATGAACAACAGCAAAGTCAGTATATTAATATGTTTAAGGAAGCAGATAAAGATGCTATTTTACTTACTCATAGCATAGACCAACCTTTTATTACTAATTTAGAGCAAATGGAAGAAAAGTATGAATTTAAGAGAATAGATGCTGATATTGGTAATGAATTCCAAGACGGTGATGAAGAGAGCCTTAAAGATAAGAATGAAAAACTAGAATCCCTGTTTAGAAAAGAACTAGATAATGAAGAATTAAAGGTTAAGGCCGTTAATTTAAAGAACGATAAAATTGCGTCTATGATGACACTAGCTGAGGAAAGTAGAAGAATGCAAGACATGATGAAGATGTATGCAGGAAATACTGCAAATCTAAATCAGTTAACTGGAGAAGAGACCTTAATACTTAATTCTAATAACAATCTAGTTAAGTACCTATTAGATAATGAAGATGGAGATAATGTTAAAATTATTTGTGAACAATTATATGATTTAGCTATGTTAAGTCACAAACAACTTGACTCTGAGGCAATGACTAAGTTTATTGGTAGAAGTAATAAAATACTAGAATTATTAACTGATTAAATCTTATAATTAGATTCTTTTTAATTTTAGAGAATTAAAGAAAAACCTTTAAATAACCATAGTAGAAAGGAGGCTAACCCTTTCTACTATGTCTTTTGTTTTTTAGAAAACAATTCTAGTTTTGGTTTGTTTCGAAACTTTACAAACTTAAAATTCTATAAAACTTAATAAAAAATCACTCTATCAAATTGACTTTATGATAAATAAAAGTTAATATATAAGTTGTATTTATTTTTTGACACAATTTTTTTAAAGCATTCACAAGTTTAGTTATGATTTTGATTATAGGATAAAAATGAAGACTAAAGAAATACAAGGCTACGATTAAAAGATAGTAGTAAAGGAGATAATTAATATACAAAAGGAACTAGGCAATGTGAAAATATTGACAAAAAGGAATGATAAAAATCGGTTTATTAAAAGAATATGTGAAACCATATAAATCACAAGTAATAATTAATGCTATTGTAAAAATGCTCGGCACAATACTAGAAGTTGTTTTGCCGACTATATTAGCTTTTGTTGTTGACGATATTATTCCCGCAGAAAATAGAAATAAAATTGTTTTTTGGGGACTAATAATGATAGTTCTATCTATTGGTGCTTGGATTCTAAACATTATTGCAAATAGAATGGCATCCAAAACATCTGCATTAACGATACAAAATATACGTCAGAATTTATTTAGAAAGTCTATGGGTTTATCAGCAAGACAAATTGATGACATAGGTATAGCGTCACTTGAATCAAGAATGACATCAGATACATATGTTGTTCACCGCTTCTTGGGAGTAACCTTAAGAATGGGTATTAGATCTATTATGCTTTTCTTAGGTGGGGTAATTTTTTGTTTCTACTTAAGTTGGCGTCTAGCTCTTATTTTAGTTGTTTTAATTGTACCAATAACATTTATCGTAAGATATATATTTACAAGAGCAATCCCTTTATTTAGAAACCTTCAGAAAAGATTAGATGCTATGGTTCAAGTAATCAGGGAAAATATTCGTGGAATTAGAGTTTCTAAAGCACTTGTTAAAACAGAATATGAAAAAGAACGTTATGAGGAATATAATAAAAACGTTGCAAAAGGTGAAATTCAGGCACATGACCAAATGGCTATGATGCATCCTGCGGTTAACATTATCCTTTATGGAGGACTTGCAATAGTTATAATACTTGGGGCTTATTTGGCGAATGAAGGTTTAATACTTTCAGGTACAATAATGGCCTTCTTATCTTATTTTATTCAGATAACAAACTCCTTGATGGGTTTAAATAGAATGTTTAATATCTACAATAGGGCTGTTGCTTCTTCAGGGCGTATCGAAGAAATCTTAAATAAACCAATTGATAAAAATCAAATTGTAGAAAACCCTGTAGGATTACCTGAGGCAAGAGAAGATGTTCCAGAAGTTGAATTTAAAAATGTTAGCTTTAGCTATCTTGAAAAAGTAGATGATGTATCTAATATTAGTTTCAAAGTATATCCAGGAGAAACCTTTGGAATTATGGGGCCTACAGGATCTGGTAAGAGTACTATAATTCGACTTTTACTGCGACAATATGACCCAGATGAAGGAGAAATCCTTGTTCGTGGTGTTAATATTAAAAACTTAAAACATTCAGATCTTAATAGAATATTTGGTATTGTGTTCCAAAATGACTTTTTATATAGAGGAACAGTTAGAGAAAACATTGATTTTGGTAGAGATCTGAATGATCAAGAAATTAAACAAGCAACTGAGTATGCACAAGCAGAAGAGTTTCTTCAAGATAAAGAAGGTGGCCTAGACTTTGAACTGGCTTCAAAAGGTGTTAACTTATCTGGTGGCCAAAAGCAGCGTCTGCTACTTAGTAGAGCATTAGTATCAGACCCTGACATTCTAATTTTGGATGATTCAGCTAGTGCCTTAGACTTTCAAACGGAATCAAAACTTCGTCAAGCAATTAATAAAAACTTTAATAAGACTACATCATTTATAATTGCACAGCGTGTTAGTTCAGTAAGTCATGCTGAGCAAATATTAATGTTAGAATCAGGAGACATGTTAGCTCTTGGATCCCATGAAGAGTTATTAGAAACATGTGCACCTTATCGCGAAATTGCCAATATGCAACTAGGACCTACTGACAAAGATTCAAATGGTGAGGAGGTATCTTATGCCGGAAACTAATGAGACAGAAAAATATAAAGTAAGTTCAAAGGATTATGGAAAAATACTAAAAAAACTAATGAAATATATAGCTAATGAGTGGCCTTTGTTTCTTCTTTCTACCATAATAGTAATAGTAGCAAATGTATTGTCCTTACAAGGACCACGTTATAGTGGTGCAGCAATCGATGCATTAAGTGGAGGAGCAGGAAATGTTGACCTTGAAACAGCCATTATTAACGCCTTAAAAATGTTTGGAGTTTATGCAATTGCAGCTGTTTTGACATATATTATGACTAGATTAGTTGTTCGTGCTGCTCAGAGAGTAATTGTTAAAATGAGGCAAGACACATTTGATAAGATTGTAGACTTACCTTTGGCATATATTGATACACACCAAGCTGGAGATTTGGTTTCACGTATTTCCTATGATTTAGATGTGGTTAACCAGACATTAAGTAATGATGTTGTGCAAATTTCAGCTTCTCTTATAACTGTTATAGGTTCTCTTGTTATGATGTTTAGTATTTCTGTAGAACTATCATTAATGTTTTTAATAATTGTACCAGCAACAATTATATTTACAATATATCGTATGAAGAAAACAAGACCCTTGTTTGCGGCTAGATCTAGAAAACTTGGACAACTTAATGGATATGTTGAAGAGATATTAATAGGCCAAAAAACAATCCAAGCCTATGAAAAGGAAGAATATTTTTCAGAACAATTTCGTGAGAGAAATGAAGATAGTATCCAAGCCTATTATAAGGCGGATTATCAAGGTTCTTTTAACGGTCCATCTGTAACACTAATTACAAACATTTCATTAGCCCTTGTGACCATGTTTGGTGCATTGTTGTTTTTAGATGGTAAATTTAGTATAGGGTTTTTAGCATCCTTTATATTATATTCAAGAAGATTTTCAGGACCAATTAATCAGGTTGCAGCTATAGTTGCTGAATTACAGTCAGCGCTTTCAGCAGCAAATCGTGTTTTTAACCTTTTAGAACAACCCTCTGAACCTGCTGATGCAACTGATGCTCACGTTCTTGAGGATGTAAAGGGGGAAGTTGAATTTAAAAATGTAAGCTTTTCATATATAGAAGGAATACCAATTATAAAAGATTTTAATTTAAAGGTAGAACCTGGCAGCTTAACCGCTATAGTAGGACCAACTGGCGCAGGTAAGACAACAATAGTAAATTTACTAATGCGTTTTTATGATCCACAAGAAGGACAAATCTTTATTGATGGCCATTCAAGTCTTGATGTTACAAAAGATAGTCTAAGACGTTCTTTTGCTATGGTTTTACAAGATACTTGGTTATTTGGAGGAACGATTCGTGAGAATATTTCTTATGGTAGGCCAGAAGCAAGCCTAGACGAAGTTAAAAAGGCGGCGAGAGCGGCACATATTGATGAGTTTATAGAATCTCAACCTGATGGATATGATGCTTTGATAGATGATGATGCATCAAATCTATCTCAAGGCCAGAAGCAGCTAATGACTATTGCCAGAGCTATGCTACTTGATGCTCCAATGCTTATTCTGGATGAAGCAACCTCTAATGTTGATAGTAGGACAGAAATGGATATACAAGATGCAATGAATACACTAATTGAAGGCAGAACTTCTTTTGTAATAGCTCATAGACTTTCTACTATAAAAAACGCAGATAACATATTAGTTGTTGCAGACGGTGAAATAGTCGAGCAAGGAACCCATGACGACTTAATTAGGCGAGATGGAGCTTACGCTGATCTTTACAATGCCCAATTTGTATAGGAGATTGGCGGGGAATCAAGGGAAAATCTTTTATACAGGTTGGTGTCATGACACCAACCTGTGTATGAGATTTCCCCTCGATTTTAGCCGAAATCTTCAGTTGGAAATAGAATTTTAGGTGTTTAAAGTATACCAAAAGTATCAATAGCTATTAATTATATATAATAATCTATCACGTGTATTTTTTTTCGAAAAAGGTTAGTAGTTGGTAAAGGCCTGTAGCTAAGATACAAAGAAGTACTATTCCGGTTATTACTAAATCCAGCTGAAATACTTGGCTTCCGTAGATTATTAGATAGCCTAGGCCGGCTTTGGCGGCGAGGAATTCTCCGATGATTACGCCGACAAGACAGGAGCCTATATTGACTTTCATGTTACTTATTATTACTGGAATGTTGGCTGGGAGTACTATTTTGAATAGGACGTCTTTTTTGTCTCCCCCCAGGGTTTTTATTAGTTTTATTTTATCTGATTCTACTGATTTAAAAGCAGTATATAGGTTTATTATGCTAGAGAAAATTGCTACTGAAATAGCACAAACAATTATTGTTTTCATATTGTTGCCTAACCATACGATGAATACTGGAGCTAGGGCAGATTTCGGTAAACTATGAAGTACAATTAGATAAGGTTCTACAACTTTTGCTATGGATTCATTCCACCAAAGAAGTATAGCAATTAGGGTTCCAACCACAACAACTATAACAAAACTTCCGAAGGTTTCTGCTATGGTTATTCCAGTATGGTAGAAAATGCTTCCGTCCTTAGCCATTTCTAAAAAGGTATTAACTACACGCGATGGACTGGAAAATATAAATGAGTCTATTACATTATAATAAGTAGCCACTTCCCATAACACTATCAAGCTGACTATGATTAATATTTGTAAAAAACGAATCATTTTTTGGTTTTTATAAAGCTTTGTTAAATAAAGTTTATGGTTATCTGATGTGCTTGGATCATTCATTTGTGCTTTATAACTTGTTTTAATTTCATTTTTTGTCATCATTATGATCTAGCTCCTTCCATATTAAATTAAAATAATCTTTAAATTCAGGAGCACTTCTTGCATGGAAAGGTGTTTTGTCTTCTATAGTCAAATTAATATCAATGATGTTTTTTACACTACCTGGCCTACTAGTTAAAACCACTATTCTGTCTGCCATTGATATAGCCTCCGATATGTCATGAGTTACTAAGAGGGCCGTCTTTTTCTCTTTTCTTATTATTCCCCATATATCATCTGCAACTTCTAATCTGGTTTGATAATCTAGCGAGGAAAAAGGTTCATCTAAAAGTAAAATATCAGGCTCTAATAATAAGGTTCTTATCAAGGCAACCCTTTGTCTCATACCTCCAGATAATTCGGAAGGTTTTGAATTTTTAAAGTTTCCAAGTCCGTATGCATTTAGCATTCTATTAATAGTTTCATAACTTTTATCTGCTAACTTGTCTTGTATCTCTAAACCAAGAGCAGCATTTTCTAAAGTTGTTCTCCACTCTAGCAGCTGATCAGTTTGTAACATGTATCCTATGTTTTTATTAGTAACTTTATAAGGAGTAATTAACGTGGCATTATTATAGTTATCTATACTTTCAATTGAAAAATCATTATTTGAGGGTTCTGATCTATCCTTTATCTTAATACTACCATAATCGGGTTTGATTAGTCCGGCTATAAGTGAAAGAAGAGTTGATTTTCCGCATCCACTAGGTCCAACTATAGCAACAAATTCAGAATCTTTTACTTTTAAAGATAAGTTGTTGATTGCTAATGTTTCTCCCTCTAGATTATGGTAGGAATAACTAATATTATCTATAATTAAGCGTTCACCCATATAAGTCCCTCCTACTTTTTGCTATAAGATATTATATGAATACCATAATTTTTCGTTACCAAAAGATGACTTATAAAGGAGAAAAAAGAAGAAATACATAGAAATAATGATTGACATAAAAAAAGAGATGTGATAATCACATCTCTCAAAATTCTTGTTCAACAAAATAATAATATAAAACTTATCAAACTTAATTTATTAAATTGAAATTACTCTTCTTCTTCGTCTTCAACAACTTCGTCGATAACTTCAACTTCAACATCAATTTCTTCAGCATCTTCATCATCTTCTTCTATCTTAGGTTCGCTTACTGAAATGATAAGTTCGTCATCATCAAGTTCGGATTTAACTTTGTCTAATTCAATATCTGACATAAGAGCCTGGCTATCTAAATCAAATCCAGTAACATCAACTGTTATTGTATCTGGAATGTCTTGAGGGAATCCAGTAACTGGGATAGCATCATAGTTTCTGTTAATAATGTAACCTTTTGATTCAACAGAAGCTTGACCAACGATATTAATAAGAACCTCTACTGTAATTTCTACGTCAAGAGCAACTACTTGGAAGTCCACATGATGAAACTCATTAGTCACAGGTTTTATCTGAATGTCTTTGATCATTAGAGTATGAGAATTGTTTTCACCATCTTCTAATGTATAAATAGCATTTATACCATTGGAATTTAATGCTTTTCTGAAGTCGTCCCTTTTAAAAGCAACAGAGATAGACTCTTTACCCTTTTCAACAATGTTACCTAATAAGTATCCGTCATTAATTAATGCATTATTAGAACCCTTAGACCTTGATTCTCTTGTTTTGAATTTTATTTTTGCTGTATTACTCATATAAACAGCCTCCTTGTATTGTATTTCTATTAAATATAATATCATTATATAATATAATCTCGGATGAACTATAAAACAAACCATTATAGTATGATTGTAACTTAAAAAAATATAACACATATTCAGAAAAAAATCAAACTGTAAATAGATAAAAGCGAATAAACTTTAATATA
>CAZXSM010000003.1:17415-52603 GCA_964643255.1 uncultured Lachnospiraceae bacterium | reverse complement strand
TTTTATAAGTTTTTCTTTTGTTTTATTTTTAAAATAGTTATTTTATTACATTAACAACTTAATTTTATCAATTGTTTGCGAATAAGTAAAGTTTTATTAAATCATTTCCCTTCTTATATCTTCGCCAGTCATACTTGAAAGATAAGCTGGTGCAATATCAACTACGGTCTTTGCTCCAGATACCCCTTCTTGGTTTAATCTATATCCTGCTCTTGCATATGAAATCAAAACATTAGCAGTAAAATCAGGGTTAGATTCCAAGTTCAACTTATATTCTATTAATTGAGTGTTCTCCTTGTTAGGCCCTGTTTGTCCATTCCGTATAACTAGACCTCCATGTGGGGCTCCTTTATGATTTTTCTCAAATTCATCTTCTGATATAAAATAAACCTGTGTATCGTACTCATCAAAATAGTTAGGCATTGTTACAATGTCTTTTTCTATTTGTCTTTTGTCTGCACTCTCTTTTGCCACCACATAACATTCCCTTGTATGTCTTTGTCTAGCAGTTAAGTCTGGTGTTTCTCCCTTTTTAATTAATTCAATGGAACTTTCAATTGGAATCGTATATTGAACTGCATTTTTTACTCCATTTACTCTTCTAACTGCATCAGAATGTCCCTGGCTTACTCCTTTACCCCAAAAGGTATAGGTAGAGCCTTGAGGAAGAATTGCCTGTGCATATAGTCTATTAATCGAAAACATTCCCGGATCCCATCCACTAGAGATAATTGAAACCTTAGCAGATTCTTTAGCTACCTTATCCATGGTATTATAATATTCTGCTATTTTAGCATGGGTATCAAAGGCATCTACTGTATTAAAGTATTTTGCAAACATAGGTCCTTGAATAGGTATGTCTTTTGCGCTTCCACCACATAGGATAATAACATCTATTTTGTCTGCCATATCCTTGGCATCATCAATATGATATACTTTTGTTTCTTTGCCTTGTGTTTTTATAGAAGATGGATCACGTCTTGTAAATACTCCGACTAGTTCCATGTCTTCGTTTTGTTTTATACCTGATTCTACGCTTTTACCTAAATTGCCGTATCCTACAATTCCTATTCGAATTTTACTCATAAGTTTCCTCCAAAGTTATTATTAATATTTCCTAAGTTCATCTGTACCATCATCTTTAAATTTCTTTATATCTTTAATTATAACATCATAATTATAATTGTCATTAACCTTAATATTTACTTTATCGTTTGTTTTATGATGTTGCAAGGATTTACCTAGTGGTGATTCTATACTTATTCTATTTTTTAAAGAGTCTCCTCTCATAGAAGTTACTATCTTATATGTTTCTTCTTCATCGTCTTCTGGGAAATATAACTTAACTATAGTATTAACACCTACTTCCCCTTCTTTTGAATTACTATCAATTATTTGAGCGTATTTAAGAGTTCTCTCTAAGTATCTTATTCTACTCTCATTTTGATTCTTAAATTGTTTAGCTGCTTTATATTCAAAGTTTTCACTAAGATCACCATGAGCTCTTGCTTCTTGAACATCTTCTAATGCCTTTGGGCGAACTTCTAGTTTTCGGTGGCGAATTTCTTCTTCTATTCTTTTCTTGTCTTCTAGTGTTATCTTTTCATACATTTTATCTTCTCCATTATATCAACTTTAAATTATTACATCTATTTATATTCCTTATTAAGGTTAAATTTCAACTTTATCTATAAAATACTGGGAGTTTACTATCAGCCATAAATTATTAAAAAAACTCATTATATTCCAATTTCCTAAACCTTTTAACTCCTTATCATTTACAACTTCTAGGAATGAAATTATGGTCCTAGCATCACTAAATCTAACAAGGTATTCCCTATTTAACTCGCTATATATATAATAGGCCAGCCTTGTTCTCTCATCAAATTGAATGGGAATATTGTAATCCGCTGCCAATTGTCTGGCTGAAGCCACTGATATTGTATTTACTGAAGATACACCTGGTATATAAGGCAGCTCCCACATATAACCTGTAATATTAATTCCTATTAATACTTCTTCGTTATCATTAAATTTTAGTATATAATCTGTTTGGTCTAGTATAGTGTTATAATTGGCTATTCCAAAAGGAGTTCCCAAAACAGTTCCAATAGCACTTGGAAATACTATAATATAATCTAGCAATTCATTTATAATTCTTATATAGTCTTGTGTAGCAAATATATTTGAAATCAAATCAAATATTGTAGGAACAAATGTATCGAACATGGTAAGTCCAAGTTCTTTAACTGAATTAGTTAGTTCAGTAAAAAACTCTACATAAAGTTGTCTGTCACTAGGATATACATAAATAGGAACTAGACTTAGACCAGCATATCCTTTTTCTATTAAAGTACTAATAATATGGTCTTTTAAGTTACTACTTAAAGTCTCGTCATTAAGGACTTCATTAGCTATTTCAGTTGCACTTGTATCTTCACTAGTATCAATTGATAATACCATTATTGGTGCTACACCGTAAGTTTTTGCATATTCTATAATTAGTCTATCATTTAATGCATTGAAGTTTCCTTCAGAACCTATAATATAACTGTATATCATCACATAAGTTAAGTATGGTAGTGTCTTTTTTAAAACTTTCTCTTCAATAAATGGATAGCAATATCCTACCACCATTAAATTGTCTTGTCTTACATCCTCATATTCAACTACTAAAACATCTCCTACTGGCAAATATTCTATATCTGCCAAATATGAATTGTTCCTTAACAAATCCATAATCGTTACTTCATACATATTTGCAATGTTTTCTAAGGTATCCCCTTGAACTATTGTATGGGTTCTAAGAGGATATAATATCACTAAAGTACTTCCAACTGCTAGGTTACTAGGATCGGCTATTCCATTTTCTCTGACTAGCCAGTCCTGTGAAATTCCATAATAATCAGAAATAGACCTCACTGTTTCACCAAGTTCCACAACATGTATAATCATAAAAACACCTTTGCTTGATAGTCTTATTTATTATATGTTGTAACCTATGAAATAATGAGGTTTTCTTAATAAGCATATATAATTTATTCTTTATTTATTATAGCTTTTTTGAGCTACTTTACAGGCTTTAATTACATCTTCAAAAGTTCCTGCAGTAATTAAAAACCCACTGTTATGACAAAAAGTAAGTGTTTTAATCCCACTTATATTTGGTAATTCTTCTGGACTTTTACCTCTCCAGTCTTGTGGAAAAGGAATTTTAAGTTCCTTTGTTCCTAATGCTAATGGTACTCCTTGGGCGTTATATCCACCTCGGTCTGATGGATATACAACAAACTCAATACCAGTACCCTGTATGAAGTTTTTCCATGGAGCCCTTCTAGATAAGACAACAATATTATCTTTAGCATCTTCAATTGCTTGATAGACAAAATCTTTAGCCCTATTTATACTTTCAATTAAAGCAATTTTTTTACTTAGAATCTTAAGGGCAATTTCTTTAGCTTCATGAAAGCATTCATCATAATCTTTATCCTCATCCCAATTAGGATTAAACAAGGATATAATCTCTGCTATATCGTTTTTCTCTCCTGTATTATCGGAATAATCAAGAGCTTCTATAAATGATTTGTCGAAATTCTTAGCATCTTCTTCTGTTAGAATATTAGATCCAAACTCATCCCATAATAGACCAAAAGCTGCATATGGAACACCATTATCTCTTACTCTGGCTCCATCTTGATGGTGGTCGTACTTACCGCCTCCTATATCAAACACAATCCCATCAAAATCTTTAGGAACATTATATCCTCTTGTTATTTTAATATTGCGGTTTAAATAGGTCATTAGGGCTGCACTAAATACATCATCACTGTGGAATCTGCCAGCATGAGTAAATGCTTTGTCTGGAATTTTAATTTCCTTATTGCTAGAAGTTTCATTTATGTCACTCATTTAATTTATATCCTTTCAAATCTATCTACGTCTGTTACAAATATAGTTGCTCCCCCTATACTTACCATTACTGGAGCTGAATCAAAATTAGGTGGATTAGCTGGGTTTGCTAATATTTCTTGCCTTGGACCTACTTCTCTTTTAACTATGCCTATTGCTTCATCAACTTTATCATCATCAGTACCTATCATAAAAGTTGTATTACCCTCTCTTAGGAATCCTCCCGTTGATGACAGTTTAGTAACATAAAAACCTCTTTTATTAAGTTCTTGCAAAACATTAGAGCTATCCACATTTCTTACAATTGCATAAACTAATTTCATTCAAATCACGTCCTTCTTATTAATTTTGTTTTGAAAAAATCTGCATACTGGAATATTTTTGATCACTAATAATCTTTTCAAGTTCTAATAATTCAACTTGACTTAACTTTTGCCTTTTTAAATATTGTGAAAAAAAATTTGATAAAGAACTACTAAACAATTTGTCTAATAGAACCTGAGTTTCAATTTCTTGAATTTCTCTTTTGGAAATTAAAGGTGTACATATATATCCTGGGTCTTCTCTATGTATTACCCCCTTGTCAATTAATCTACTTATTACAGTATATGTCGTATTCTTCTCCCAACCTACATATTCTTTTATTATCTTAGCTATATCTCTTGCTGCTAAAGATTTGTTAGACCACAACAATTCCATAACATTTAATTCACCTTCATGAAGACGAAGTGTTGATTGTCCCATTAATTCACCTCTTTAAACTTGTATATACCCAATTACATCAATATGTTTACATATTTACATAAGAAAAAACACATTCTACACTTGTAGACTGCATCTACTCTTGTCGTAAAGTGTCGATTTGATATTTCTACTTATGTAGTTTTGCTTTATAATTAACATTTTACTGACTAAGGAATAAAATGTCAACCAATTATTGCCTTAGTTTTTTAAGTAACTTATTAAAATATTCTGGTAGTGGTGCTTCAAATTCTACATATTCATTTGTACTAGGATGAATAAAACCTAGTCTTTTAGCATGCAAGACTTGGCTTTTTAATTTGAACTTACCCTTTCTAGGTCCATAAACCCTATCTCCTAGTATTGGATGAGAAATGCTTGCCATATGAACTCTTATCTGGTGTGTTCTCCCGGTCTCTAGTGAACATTCTATATATGCAAAATTGTTGTCCATATTTTCTATAAGTCTATAATGGGTAACTGAATTTTTCCCATTATCATAATTAATAGACATCCTTGTTCTTTGTATAGGATGTCTTCCGATCGGAGCATCTACTTTCCCTTCTTCATGATCAAAGGCATTATATACAATTGTATGATAGATCCTTTTAACACTTTGGTTTTTAAATTGTTTAGCTATAGACATATGAGCCTTATTATTCTTGCAGACAATTAAAACACCAGTTGTGTCCATGTCAAGACGATGAACAATTCCTGGTCTCATTTCACCATTTATAGTAGATAAATCATCTCCATATTTATATAAAAGACCATTAACAAGTGTTCCACTATAGTGTCCCTGAGCTGGATGAACTACTACTCCCTTATCTTTATTAACAATAATAATATCATCATCTTCATAGATAATATCAATAGGGATATCTTCTCCAATAATATTATGGACTAGAGGTGGTGGTACCATTACCTTTATATGGTCATTTAATCTAAGTTTATAATTTGATTTTATCTTTTGATCATTGACTATTATTAAGTCATTAGTTATTAATTTTTGAATATAAGATCTTGTGTAATCTTCTAATTTATTAGAGAGATACTTATCAATTCGTATCCCCTTATCCCCATCACTTATCTTATATTCAAAGTTACTATATGACTTATTAGTAGAATTTTTATCTGATTCAGTAATTCTAAACACCTTACTCTCTACTTGACTTGTTTTCTAAAAAATTAAAATCTTCATCTTTATAATAAAATATACCTAATAATACAATAAACAATGTTGCAACAGTTACATAAGAATCTGCTATGTTGAATATTGGAAAGTTAATTAAAGCAAAATATATAAAGTCTACAACATATCCATAAGCTATCCTATCTATTAGGTTACCCACTGCTCCTGCTATTATGAATACTAGTAAGATTCTTAATATATTGTATTTTTTATCTTCTGGCAATCTAATATAAAAATAAATCAAAACAATTGTTAGTATAAATGTAACTATAGACAAGGCTTGTACCGTTCCACCAAGTATTCCAAAAACTGCCCCATCATTTTCAAGATATTGCAAATGAAGAACTCCGGGTAATAGTTTTATTGGGTCTTGTCCTTTTAGATGTACAACTGCCAAATGTTTTGTATACTGATCAAACACAATCAATATTATTAGATATATAAAATGTCTTATTGCTCTTTTCGCTTGTTCCTTCATTTTTCCTCCAAGTGACTTTAATTATAGCTTTAATTATAATAAAATATATTCAATTCCATCTAAAATCTCTTCTTTAGATAAATTTGTTTGAATAAATGCTTTACCTATTTCTTTAAGCAGTATAAATTTAAGTTTACCAGATTCTTGTTTTTTATCATGAGATATGTTTTCTAATATTACTTGAGACATATTATTATCTCTAGTTTTTAACTTAACTGGCAACTTAAAATCTTCTAATAAGTTAATTATACCGTCTAGGTCTTCTTTTTCTATATAGCCTCTTTTCATTGATATATAAGAAGCTGCAACCATTCCTATAGATACACATTGACCATGTAATAAATCAAAATTCATAGCTTTTTCTATTCCATGACCCACTGTATGTCCAAAATTGAGTAAGGCCCTATCTCCTTGCTCCTTTGGATCATTTTCTACTACATTTTTTTTAATAATACAGCTTTGATATATCATATCGATTATAATGCTATTGTCAAATGAATGGATGGATTCTTCATGGTTGTTAAGCCATTCTACATAGTTTAAATCCATTATTAGGCCGTGTTTGATGATTTCCGCCATGCCATTGTAAAAATGCTCTCTAGGCAAGGATTTCAAGACATTGATGTTAATATAAACAGCCTTTGGTTGATGAAATGCTCCTATCATATTCTTATAGCCTTTAAAGTCTACCCCAGTTTTTCCACCAATACTACTATCAACCATAGCAAGTAAGGATGTAGGTATCTGTATAAAAGATATGCCTCTTAAATAAGTAGCTGCTACGTAACCCGTCAAATCACCAACTACTCCTCCACCTAAAGCTATTAATATATCTTTTCTATCAAACTTCCATAGGATTAGTTGCTCATATAAAGAATAAGCAGTATCAAGATTCTTTTGAACTTCCCCTGCTTGAAAGTTAAAGGTATAGGTTTCTTTTGAATGATTTTGTATTTGGCTAACTATTTTCTCTGTATATAATTTACTTACATTTGAGTCTGACACTATACATATCTTTTTATTATCAGTATTTAGATTTATTAACATGGATTCTAACTGGCCATAGCTATCACTTATAATAATTGGATATATTACTTTACCTTGGCTTTTTACTTGAAGATTATATTCTTTTGTTCCCATATTTCCTCTATTCATCGTCGTCTAAACTGAAAAACTCCATGTCATATTCCTTTTCCTCAGTTTCTTGAGGGTTCTTTGTTGTTAAGTTTTCTTCAGATGATTGGTCTAATGATTGGTTTTCTTCTTCAAGATCATCATTAACTAAACTTTCTTCTGTTACAGAAGCTTCGTTCTCAATTTCAGGAGCTTTATTCTCTGATAGAGGAGCTTCTTCCTCTCTCACAGGAGGTACAGCCTCTTTGTCCTCTGTTACAGTAGCTTTTTCCTCTTTTACAGGAGTTACAGTCTCTTTATCCTCTGTTACAGCAGCTTCTTCCTCTACTTTAGATATTTCTTCCTTTTCTAATTCTGCTTTTGCAGATTCATTTTTCTTCTTATCGAAGATTAAGCCAGATAAATTAGCTATTTGAATTTGAAAAGCATCACTTTCTATTAATTCCAACTGAGCCTTTGCCAGTTGTTTAAATTGTGCTTTATATAGTTCATATTGTTGAATTAGGTCAACAGATTTTTGTCTTAAGTTTTCCACTTCATCTTTAGAATCTTTTACAATAGAATCCGCTTCTAACCTAGCCTCGTCTATTATCACACTTGCTTTCTTATTTGCTGATTGTTTAGTTTCTTCCGCTGTTTTTTCCGCAAGAACTAAAGCCCTTTGTAGGGTTTTTTCTATAGATTTATAATAGCTTAGCTTTTCTTCTAAGGAAGCTATGTCTTGTCTTAAGTCAGTATTATCTGTATATAATTCTTCGTAGTCTTTTAACAGTTCTTCCAAGAAAGCATCTACTTCTTTTTTATCGTATCCAAAACCTGACTTAAATACTTTTCCTTGTATTTCAATAGGTGTAATCATATGATGAATCCTCCTAAATGTATTTTTTTAAACTTATTCGTATTCTTCCTTTTCTTGTTTTTCCTAATTCACCCTTGTAAATAAACTTACCATGGCCTCTAATCGATATAATGTCATCTTCTTTAACATTATAACTATTAGATAGGACTTCCTTTCCATTAATAAATATCTTACCACTAGAAATCAAGTTACTTATTTTACTTCTTGATGTCTTTAAAGCTACGGCAATAATAGCGTCTAATCTATTAGAAGTAATAGTCCCTCTAATTTCTTCAAAGTCTGCTTTAAAATTATCAGCATCTATTTTTGTTTCTTCACATAATACATTAGTACGTTTAACTAAGAATAAATTCTTTACAATGAATTCACTTATATTAGATACACAAAAACAATATGCATCTTTTCCTTTAACTAATATATCACCTGTAGTACTTCTATCTATCCCTAGCCCTAAGATAGAACCTAAGTAATCTCTATGGTTTAGATTATCAGTAAAATTTCTATTAACTGGTTCAATATGGACACAAGAAATATAGTCAGTATATTTAAACTCCATATCACTACCTTTAAAAAAAAGCATTTGACGCTCTGCACCTTCATATCCACCATATAATTCAAAAGGTATCTTTGGTAAATCTTTCTTAATAGAATGAAATATACTGATTTGATTTAAATCTAAAAAATCAGTACATGTAATAATCTCTTTATAATATGCTGTTGTGGCTAATTCTTTAATTCTTTTTATAAATATCTGGTCTTCTTTATCTTTATGCATTAATTTAAGGCCTTTCTACTATAAGATGTCATAATAAAGAGAGGAAAAAGTTTTGCATGAAATTAATAATAATATAGCTAATAATTGGTGAGAAATCCGTTACATTTGACTTGAATATAGAAAAATCCAAGAGATATCGGATTGGCTCGAGTATAGGTGTAGCTAGTTCTGTTATTTTTATACGTAGTTTATTTTTATATGGCAATAAAGATAATATAATATAAGCCAATATTATAATTTCTAAAGCTATAAAAAAAACATAAAGCGCTTGATATATAATATCCATAATACTAGAACTCCTTATTTAAAGTTGGCACCTCAAACCCATTACTCTCTAGTAATTCTAAATAATCACCTGAAATGTCCACATTTTCTGGTGTAACTATAAATATGTAATTAGAAATTTGATGTAGCTTGCCATTAACTGCGTATACACTGCCAGAAACAAAATCCATAATTCTTTGAGCTATATCAATATCAAAACCTTCTAAATTAATTACTGCAACTCTACCAGACATTAGTATGTCACATATGTCTTGTGAATCTTCAAAGGAAGTTGGTTTCATAATAGATACTTCAAAACCTTTTGGTGTGGATCTGATTGGGACTATTTTATCATTCTTAGTATTCTTACCTCTTCTACCAAAACCAGATGTATTACCCTCTTGTTCTTGCACACTATCATTCCTTTCTGTAGCTCTTCTTTGTGCCATTGTAGCTTTTTTAAGAGCCCGCTCTTCTTCTTTGATATCATATTCATCAAAGTCATCATAATATTCATCTTCATCATTTAATCTGAAAAAATCCAAGAAATTTTTAATAACATTTGCCATACTTTTTCTCCTATATTAAATTTTATTTGTTATAGTTTCTTTCTCCAAATATTCCTGTTCCTATACGTACCATTGTAGCACCTTCTTCAATTGCAACTTCATAGTCACCTGTCATACCCATTGAAAGTGTCTCCATAGTTACATTATCAATGTTTTTACTATCTATGTCAACAAACAATTGGTGCATTTTTTTGAAATAATCCCTATTTTCTTCGGGGTTTGTGACGTATGGTGGCATTGTCATCAATCCCTTTATATTAATACCTTCTAATTTTGAGATTTTTACTATAGCTTCTTCCGTTTCTTCTGGCTTAAATCCAAACTTTTTAGGATCATCTCCTATATTAACTTGTATAAGTACATCCATATTAATATCTCTCTTTTTAGCTTCTTTATCTATTTGCTTGGCTAATCTAAGAGAATCAACCGAATGTATTAGGTCTACCTTGTCAACAATATATTTAACCTTGTTCCTTTGTAAATGTCCAATCATATGCCATTTAAGCTTGTCTAGGCCCTCACCTTTTATATCCTCATACTTATCCCTTAACTCCTGTACCTTGTTTTCTCCAAAAGTATATATATTATTATTATAAACCTCCTTAATTATCTCCACTGGCTTAGTTTTACTAACCGCAATTAAAGTAATATCATCTCTATTTCTTCCTGCTCTATCACATGCAGCCATTATTTTGTTTTCAATATTCTGTATATTATCTGAAATCATTTAAATTATCTCTCCTTAGTCTATTATCAATAAATTATGTTTTCTTCTATTGTCGTATCGCCAACTAGAGCTATTTGGTCAAAAACAGATAAACCATATGGCGTTTCTTCTTTAACTATAGAATATTCTTCACCTTCTTCTATAAGTTCAATTTGTCTAAATACACCATATCCTTTATTAACATTATAAACCCCTTTTAAGGTCCCCTTTTCATTTAGCTTTAGTCTTTCCTCTGATTCTGATCTAATCCAGGAATTAGGCTCAAATACAAGGGTATTTATATAACAATTCTCTTCATCTTGATAATACACTTCCGTTGGGACAAATGTAAGAATTAATTCATTTTCTTCATCATAAGATTCTAATATTAATCCTGTACTATCAGAATCTCCTCCTTTAGTAAAGAACTTATGGGGTACCAAATAAAACTCTTTATCAACTATCGCAGATGTTGGTACTTTGAGTCCTGTCTTTTTATCAATATTTAATTCAATATCAACAAATCTCTGGTTTACGAACTTCTCCATATAGTAATCTAATGTTATTCTCCCAAAATACCCTTCATTATTTTTAAAATATGTAAAGCTACCAGGCGATAGTATGTCTTCATCTATAAATCTTATGGTAACATCGTGTATTTCCTCATCTTCATATTTTGATAAATAATTATATACTTCTTGGTCTATTTCTATTATGATGTCCCAAGTGTTATCGGTTACAAGCTTATAAGCAGGAGTTCCTTTATCGTATATCTCATCCTGACGAAGTAATTTTTTATCATAATTATTTTTTGAAAAATGTTCATGGTTAATATTTTCCCAAGTTAACTTTTCATAGTTGTCAACAAAGTAAGTGATTATGCCACTTGCTTCTGAATTTATTGCTTGAAAGTAATCACCATCACCTAAACTAGAATATTCTCCCAAAGCATCTTGATTTTGTTCATTCATTATTTCAATGGCAACATTATTTAAATTATATTTAAAGTCATAAACTATTTCAAATTCATTATTATTATAGTTTTCACGAAAGTTAGTAATTTCCTTGCCTATTTTAGCAGTTTCTTTGCTGTTTAATTTGGAAGAGTTTAAATCGGTATCAACTAATGAAGTTGTATTTTTATCTTCATTTATAGTGTATACAACAGTGTTATTAGCTATTCTATCCCCATCTTTATAGTAGTAATATATGTAACCTGCCATATCTGTATTATAGACTTCTTCGTCCCTTAATATTAAGCCATTATAAATATTTTCTTTTGCAATCGAACCCTTCCTTACCTCATAAATAGTTAAATGGTCTTTGGTAAGATAAATATAAAAACTAATTGAAATATATATAAAAATGATTAAAAAAATTATATGTCCAACATTAATACTTCTTCTTTTTTTAAACTTAGTAACCTTAGATTTCTTATTCAATAATATGGCTCCTTCTATAACAGATTCTATCTGCTTTGTTTTAGTATTCAACCTCTATTATACGGTTAATTACACTATAAATAAAGGCTAAAATGGAATTTTTTTATTCTAAACACTTAATATGAATACTTCCCTATTTATTGGAAACAATATAAATGAAATAAAAAAGGAGGACTATAATGAAAACACTTGATTACATTGCATTAGTACTAGTTTTAATAGGCGCTGTAAACTGGGGTCTTATTGGTTTGTTTGATCTTGATCTAGTAAGACTTATGTTTGGTGAGATGTCCACATTTTCAAGAATTATTTATACACTAGTAGGAGTGGCTGGACTATATTCATTGTCATTTTTTGGTAGAATCCAGAGTGATGATTAGTAAAAACTATACAATAACAAAAGGAGGTTATCACTAGAAAAGTGATAACCTCCTTTAATTTATTATAATAAATACATTTTGTTTTCAAAATCATCTTTGATTAAATAATATATATAAATTCTGTCAGACAAATTAATATTATAAAGCCACACTTACATATTTTTTAATTGGGTCTGGCAAGTCAACTTCATTACAAGACATACTTATAATGAAATCCACTTCATATTTTTCAGAAATTGTATTCAGTTTTTCAAATACCGGAATTAGATTGTTTTTATCTTGATTTTCTAGATGAGATGTGTGCAAAAAGCTGTCTAGATAAATTTCTTGAAGATCGTGATCTTGAGATATGATACCACATATAAATCCTATAAATTCATCAGTGTTTTCTATCATATATGACTTAACATTAATTAAACGTACTCTATTGCTTAATTCGAAAGCATGCTTATCTGTTTTGTCAAGATAAACAATCGTACCTTTTGCTTCCTTAATAGCACTGTTTGCTTTATCTAATATAACTTTTGTTTTACCCTTACCTTTAGTACCTGTAATTAACTGTATCATTGCTATCTTCCTCCTTATAATAATGGATGTTGGTTGATATGTATAAAGTCCTTTCTTACTATATACTAAGTATATTACAATAGGGCACAAAAAACAACACAAATAAAAGATTTTTTATGACTATTTTGCCTTTTCTAATAAAATATTCATTTGATTATATAAACTATTACCACCTTGGGCTTGTAAAACTATTGATACATATTCATTACCCACATTATCCACACTATAAAGAACTAAACAATTACCAGCTGCCCCTGTTGTTCCTGTTTTGCCACCAACAACAGTAATATTTTCTGGTGCTTCCATCTTACCCAATAAATATCTATTAGTATTCATAAATTGATGAGTCTTACTTGTTCCATCTGCTAGTGTATAATCAACGGTAATACTTGATTTGTTAATTATTGATACAAATTCTTCATGGTTTAGCAATTCATTGAAAATTAAATACAAATCATAAGAAGTTGTATAATGATTTTCATCATGTAGACCATGAGAATTAATAAAATTCGAATGTACAGCACCAAGTCTGTTTGCTGTCTTGTTCATCTCTTCTGCAAAGGCTTCTTCACTTCCTGATATATGTTCAGCCAAAGCTATCCCTGCATCATTTGCAGAATATATTAGAAAAATATTTAATAATGATTCTAAGTCAATTTTGTCTCCTTCTTTAAAGTTACCTAACTTAGCTCCAGATTCCAAAATATGACTTGCGTTATAACTTATTGTAACAATATCAGTTGGATCACCTTGTTCTAAAACAACTAATGCCGTGATTAGTTTTGTTAAACTTGCCGGATACATTTTATCATATATATCATCAGCATAAATCCCTTCATTAGTTGTTCTATTAACAAGCAAAGAAGAAGTTGCAGCTATATCCTCATCTTCTTCCCATTCTTCATTTGGTATTACTGCCAGATCTTGTGCGTAAAAATCTGCACGACTAATATCTGCTTGTAAAACATCTGCTTGATTTTCTTCTTGCTCAAAATCATAGTAGGAAACACTTATACTATTACTGCTACAAGCAGTAACTGATAATGTAAATATACTAATTAAAATTAAGCTTATTATTTTTTTAATTCTTATTTGTATGCTTCTCGCCATGCTAAATCTCCACGTTCAAGTGATTTTATAAGTAACTCAGCTGTTGCTAAATTTGTTGCAAGTGGAATATTATGTGTGTCGCATAAATGTACCACATTGTTAACGTCTGGTTCATGAGATTTTGGTGTGAGTGGATCACGTAGAAATATAACCATATCAATTTGATTATGTTCAATCTGAGCACCCATCTGTTGTTCGCCACCTAAATGACCTGCTAAATATTTGTGTACGTTTAAATTGGTGACTTCTTCAACAAGTCTACCGGTAGTACCTGTAGCAAATAAATTATGTCTACTTAATACACCCCTATATGCTATACAAAAGTTTTGCATTAGCGTTTTCTTTGCATCATGTGCAATTAATCCTATATTCATAATGCTTACCTCCTTCTATTGCTTTTTTGCAAGCTAATATTTAATACTAAACCTATGGCAATCATATTACTTATTAAAGAACTTAAACCATAACTTAGAAATGGTAATGGTAGTCCTGTGTTTGGCAAAATTGCTGTTACAACCCCAATGTTTACAAATACTTGGAACATGAGCATACATGCCACCCCTGTTGCTATAAGCATGCCCATAAAATCGGGAGCGGAACGTGCTGCCATAAGAATAATTATAATTATCAATAAATATATAAACAAAATTGTAAATGTACCTAAGAATCCAAAAGATTCTCCAGCTACTGAAAATATAAAATCACTTTCTGAAACTGGAACATAAGTATCACTTAATATTCCTTCTGTTCCCTCTTCAAGAAGTTTTCCTGTAAGTCCACCTGACCCAATAACTGTAATTGAGTTTTCTTGTTGATACATGGTACCTTCATATTCTTCTGGATTAAGAATTGATAATACTCTCATTTGTTGGTTTGGTGATAGTAGTACTTGATAATCTTGCTGTACATACCAAAACAAGCCTAATACTAGGGGAATTCCTATTATCAAAACTGGAAGTATAACTTTATAGCTTAAACCAGCTGCATATACCATCATAACAAATATGAAAATAAATACTAAACTTGATGATAAATCAGGTTGTGACAAGACCAAGAAAATTGGTATTGCCATTAAAATTATTGATCCTAATATTACTGGAAATGAATTTATCTTTTCCTTAAATATTGTAAAGTACTTTGCTAGAAATATAATCATAATTACTTTACAAAGTTCAGAAGGTTGAAATGTGAAATACTTTAAATATAACCATCTAGTAGCTCCATATTCACCAACTCCAAACATTTTTACAGCAACTAATAGTCCTAGACCTATGATATATAAAACAATATAAAACTGCCCAATAAAATGGTAGTCAATAAAGGATACGATTATAGCTACCGTTAATCCTAAAATTAAACCTAATATCTGTTTTTCTACTAGTCGTTCTCCACTTTTTTGTGCTATAGATATAAGATAAACACCTATAGAACTCAAAATAACGACTAAAACTATTAACGATACATTATAATTCTTTAAATCGTATTTTTTAAAATTAAACATAGTCTCTTCCTTATTTTTTATAGTTGTTGTTATTTATGTTTGTTTTGACATTAAATTACTATTAATGTCAGGTTTTTGTTTTATAATTTTGTTTGTTCCTTCTTACTTATCTTTGTCAATTTGTTTTTTCATGTCTTTAATTGGAATATTAGCATAAAGAACAGGAACATTACCATTATTATGATCTGAGCTTGTTTGTGATATATTAATATCTAAACCCTCTTCATCAATTTCTATATATCTATTAATAACTTGAATTATATCATTTTTCATTTGTTCCATTATCTCAGGCGAAACACCGGCTCTATCAGATATTAAAACAAGTTTTAGCCTATCTTTTGCAATTTCTTTAGATGTCTTCTTTTTAAAAAAATCAAAAATTCCCATTACTGTTTTGTTCCCCTCTCTTTAGTGTTTAAAAAAACTTGCTATTTTTCTAAATATACCTTCTTGTGCAAATAAATCTAGCATTGGAACATCTTCACCTAGGATTCTACGACAAACATTTAAGAAAGCTTTTCCTGCCATAGTGTCAGTACCAACTAATGGTTCACCTTGGTTTGTAGATATAACTATATTTTCATCATCTGGAATTACTCCAATAAGGTCTATTGCTAGAATATCTACTACATCATCACTTGATAGCATGTCTCCACGTTTTACCATATCTGGACGAAGTCTATTTACTAATAGTTTAATATTTCTCATTTCATTAGCTTCTAATAATCCAATAATTCTATCAGCATCTCTAACTGCTGAAATTTCTGGAGTAGAAACTACAATTGCACTATCTGCACCTGCAATTGCATTTTTAAAACCTTGTTCAATACCAGCAGGACAGTCCATTAATATGTAGTCAAATTCTTCTTTTAAATCATAAGTAAGTTTTTTCATTTGTTCTGCATTTACTGCAGTTTTATCTCTTGTTTGAGCTGATGGTAATAAAAATAAATTTGGATAACGCTTGTCCTTTATTAATGCTTGTTTTAATCTACAATTACCTTCTATAACATCGACTAAATTATAAACTATTCTGTTTTCTAGACCCATTACAACATCTAAATTTCTTAAGCCTATATCAGTGTCTACTAGAACCACTTTCTTATCTAACATGGCCAAGCCTGTTCCTATGTTAGCTGTAGAGGTGGTTTTACCAACTCCACCTTTTCCAGAAGTTACTACTATTACTTCTCCCATTGTTATTATTCCTCCAAACGAAACATTATTTGTTATAAATTAATATCATTAATAGCTTCTTTACTTAGTGGTTCAATATATATATTGCCATCTTCTAAAAAAGCTATCTTTGGTTCTTTTATTTCATCCTTTATTGGATTATCCGGTGACCTTGCTATAACTTCAGCAATACGGATTTGACCCGGCATCATATCAAGGGCAACCACAAATGAATTAGGATTACCTGATGCTCCGGCAAATACTGTACCTCTTAGTGCACCAAGTATAATTATATTACCCTTTGATACTACTCTTGCACCTGGATTAACATCGCCTATAACGATTATACTAGTTTCGGACTCTAGTACTTGTCCAGACCTTAGATTACCCTTATAAAATTGTCCAGTTGTGTTTGATAATTCCATTAACTTCTCATCTAAAGTCTTTTTAAATATTTCTTCAGTATGTTCATCTTTGTCAATTACACAAACCACATGTAATTCGGTTTCTTCAGCTATAATATTAAGTATTTCTCTTTGTTCTTCATTAGTAAGATCACGGCCTTCGAAACTAATTGCCATCTGTGCATCATCAAAAAACTTTGATGATTCTTTAAATTTTTTTCTTATACTTATTAATAAATCTTCATAAGATATTTCATTATCTAATACAACAATAATTCCATACTTATTTGCTTTTATAATTACGGGGTTATCCACTTAATACCTCCTGTTATATATTAATCTGAAAATGCAGGTGTATCAGCTTCTGGCTGTTCTGCTTGTCCGCTAAGAAGTTCTTCTTCATCTTTTACATTAAAATAATAACTATATATATCCTTAGCTAATTCTGCTGCATTACCTGAAGAATATCCATTTGGTATTACCACTGTAACAGATATTTCAGGATTTTCAAATGGTCCATATGATGTAAACAAGGCATGGTTAGCATTATATCTAGTAAGCTGTGATGTACCTGTTTTACCTGCTACACTAATACCAGCATCTGCTAAGTCTGAAAACAACTCACTAGTGGACCCTTTACCACCATTACATACAAGATACATGCCTTCTTGGACATAATCCCATGTACTATCCTGAATTTCATCTAATTGAGTATAGTTAGCTTCATTGTTTACATATTTTTCACCATCATATATTTTATCTATAAGAGTTAAATCAAAACGCTTACCTCTATTAGCTATAGTTGTTATATATGTTGCTAATTCAGCAGGTGTATATATATTATCACCTTGACCTATAGAAGAACGAATAACATCGTTTTTTGAAACAGAAGTATATGCTTTTGTAGATAATTCTTTTTCAAGATTTGTATTACCACCTTGTCCTAATCCTAGAAGATTAGCATAATATCCCAAGGTATCTAAGCCTTGCTCTTGGTTGTATCCAAATGGTGTAGTAGCAAGTCTATACCCTAGTTCGTAGAAATAATAGTTACAAGATACTTCTATTGCCTCTACTACATTAACCAAGCCATGATTGTTAAAATGGCAACTTGGAGCATCTTTTATATTTTTTTGGACTTTGGTAAAATAATACTCATCTTTAATTTTTTCATGTGGTGTGATTACTCCTTTTTCCAAACCTGCTATAGAAGTAACCATCTTATAAGTAGAACCAGGAGCTAAAGCTTCATTTACTGCCCTTGGGTATAAGGGCGAAGTAAGATTATTACTAAAATAATCAGCATAATTATTACTATCATAGCTTGGATAAGATACCATAGATAGAACTTTACCACTTGCAACATCTGTTACAATTACTGAGGCACTAAAAGGTTCTAATCCTACTTGTGCCGGTGTAAGTTCTAAGTTTCTTATCTTATCTGTTATAAATGTATAAGAAGATGTAGTTCCATTTTTTAATTGGTTAACCTCTTCTTCGTTATATTCTAACACACCTTGATCAATTAATAAAAGGCAAATTTCAGTTCCTGACAATTTATAGCTATCTATTAGATAATAATATATCATTTTATGAAATTCTTCGTCTTTAATAAGAAAATCTTTTATATAAGCTAATAACTTTGTATATAATTCTTCTGTAGCATAATATTCATTATCAATTTCTAACTCGTCCAAATTTATCCAGTTGTTAGATATTGCATATTGAAGATATTGGCTCAAACTAATGTTATCATTTTTAAATTCCTTATAGGTTCCGTCTTGTTTATCTAGTTTGTCATTATCTATGATATCATCACTATCAAGCAATTTATATATATGTGACATATATTCATTCATTTCTTCTGATAAATCGCTGCTTGTTCTGCTACTATCTGGTGCTAAAACTATACGCATATTTCTAAAAACTTCTTCTAATTTATTTAAAAACTTATCATAAACTTGTTTTTCTATATCACTTGCATCATTTTCTTTCAGATGGTCAATATCTATAATTTCATTATTTATCATTGCAAAATAAACATCATATATAGGCACTCTTATATTAGAAGATGATTCACCTTTAGTTCCAGCATCTTTACTATTGTTTATTTTAGAAAGCAATATTCCAGAAAGATTTTGTTCTACTATTTGATAAATGGCTCTTTGTAAGTCTGGGTCTATAGTTAAATAAATATCGGAACCTGCAACCGGATCTTCACTAGATAATACATCCTTTGCTTTACCAAGTCCATCAACTTCAAGAGTTGTAATACCTTTTTCTCCAAAAAGTACTGATTCAAAACTCTTTTCAATTCCAGCTTTACCAATATTGTCTGTGGAATTATAGATATCTATACCTTGATTTTCAAGGCTTGCTAATTCACCCTCATTAATTAATCCTGTATAACCTAATATATGAGCAAAAGGTTCATTATTCTCTATATAAAATCTTTTAGTTTCCTTACCAATGGTAACTCCTTGTAGTTGGGGTGCTCTTTCTTTAATAGCAACTACCGTCTCTTCATCTACATTACTACATATAACTACAGGATTCTGAGGTGGCCATACAACATACATTGCATATCTTAGAGTGATAATCTCTAAGGCTTCTTCAATGGAATATTCTTCATCGATGTGAAACCTCTTATCTCTCATATACTCAAAAACTTCCTCGGCTGTTGCTTCTTCTCTTTCTTCTGTTAACTTACCTTCTGCAAAAGCATTGGTTTTAAATGTTCTAAGGGAACTTCCACTTTCTGTAAATTCAAACACTCCATTATTATATGAAATAGGTATTGATAGATTAATTTCGTTACTATATTCTTTTAATGTTTCTATTAAATAAGCAAGCATTTCATTTTTTTCTGTGTTGCTTGATAATACGTCGTATAATTCCACTGTATAAACTGGTTCATTATCAGCTATTATTTCTCCGTTAGAAGCTCTAATTAAACCTCTAGCTGGATCTGTCTCTATTGTTCTAGTTTCTTGTAAAGAAGCTACATCAGTGTTTTCTTCACCTCTAATAATTTGTATTTCAAACAGCCTATTTACTAATATACCAAATAGTACAAATAAGATAATAGTTATTGGTATGAGTCTGGATGCCATTATCTGTTTTATTTTATCATAAAGTTCGTCAAACAAAATTATGACTCCTTCCTTGCTAAGCTTTCTTTTTTAATATTTATATTATAAATGATTCTATAAAGGAAGATAGCTACAATTGTGGTATATACGATTTCTGGTAATCCTATATTTATAAAATAATAATATATGTTTATTTTACCTCGTAATAAAAAGTTAAATATATAATATAATATAAAATAGGCAAATTGACTTATACTAATCAAAATAATAGGAACTATTTTATCAGCCCTATTAAGTACTAGACCTAAGTAGCCATTAACATAACCTATTGAAATATAAATAATCGCTGATATTCCTATTATGTCTCCATACATTAAATCTATAAGCAAACCACTAAGTAATCCAACAAAAATGCCTGTGTTTTTACCAGATAAAAAGCCTAGGGAAACAGTTAGTATAAGTAATATATTAGGTACTGTTCCTGCTAATTCAAACCACTGAAACACTGTAGTTTGAAGTAAAAAGCTTATTAAAATTTCTAAAATTATAATAATTGTATTTAACAAGTCTATTACTCCTTAGCATGAGGGCTGATTTGTTCTTTTAACTCAGTTATAATAAGTACTTCTTCTATATTTTCAAAATTCAGAGCTGGTACTAAATAAGCAGACTGGGTCATTTTATTAGCATCTAGACTAATATCTTTTACATATCCTATTAATATACCTTGCAAGTATTTATCACTTATATGAGAAGTTACGACTTCATAACCTTCCTCGATTTCAGCCTCTCTTGAAATCTCGGATACAGCTATTACTCCGTCTTTCATTAACTCTAAATTACCTTCAACAATACATGTGTCAGAAGTTTTTATAAACATACCGCTAACGTTAGATTGATCATCAATAATTGTCCTGATTTTTGACCAGTTAGATCCTACTTCTTCAACTATACCTACAAGACCATTACCTGCCATGACATTCATGTTAACAGCAATTCCATCATCTGTTCCCTTGTCAATAGTAAAGACAGTAAACCAATTGTTAGGATCTGCACCGATTACTCTTGCAGCAACTTTAGAATATTCTGCATATTTTTCATCTAATTCAAATAGTTTTCTTAAACGGTCAAGTTCATATTTGTCTTGTAATAAAAGCTTGTTTTCATAAGATAGTGTATTTACTTCTTCTTTTAGCTTTTCATTTTCATCCATTAAGTCACTAATGTTCTCAAGTTTCTTCCATTGGTCTGATATGCTTTTACCAACTGTATTAATACCCTTTTGCATTGGAGAAACCACATCTCCAACTACTGATTTAACTGGAGATAGTTTTTCTGGGTACACAAAAGAAACAATCATTATTCCAAACAAAACAATAAGTGCAACTATAAAAATATGCTTTGATTTTATATTGAATTTAGTCCTCCTATTCATAGGATCCTCACAATCTATTCATTAAACATTATATTTTTCGAAGTTATTGCAAGATTAGCCAAACTTTTCTCTTCTATAATGTTACCAATTCCATTAATTACTGTATTGGCAGCATCTTCACTTATATTAACTTTTAATCCGGTTTCTTCTGATATTAATTCATCTAAACCAAGTAAGGGGGCTGATCCTCCTGTAATATAAATGCCCGAACCTATTATGTCGGCTGATATTTCCGGTGGTGTTCTTTCTAAATTATATTTTATTGAGTCAACAATAGAGTATAAATGTTCTACTATAGATTCAAAAACCATTTTCGAATTTATTTCCATTTTAACTGGTAAACCACTAACCAAGTTTCGTCCAAATACTTCGATACTCTGTTCTTGTGTTGGGTAAGCAGATGCCAATTGTTTCTTTATATCTTCTGCTGTCCTATCTCCAATAAGTAAATTATAGTTCTTACGTACATAAGATTTAATAGCATCATCAAAACGATTACCCCCAACAGGAATTAAGCTACTTATAACAATTCCTCCTAGAGATAAAACAGATATTTCAGTAGTATCTGCTCCAATATTAACAACCATGTTACCGTCAGCTGAATTAACGTCAATGCCTACCCCAACTGCATCTGCAATCGGTTTTCTAATTACTCTTATATCCTTAACATTGGCATCAGACATTAATATTAGATCTATAAATGCTCTTTTTTCTACATCTGTTATATCACAAGGTATAGCCACGTAGAAATCTGACCCACCAATCTTTCTACTTTTATTTATTTTCTTTAAAAAATTATTTAGCAATTCCTGCATATCAGCAAGATCTGCTATAACTCCGTTTCTAACTGGATATGAAACAAATATATTAGAGGGTGCCTTACCATCCATCTCGTAGGCTTCATCACCTATTGCTATTATTTTTTTATTGTTTTGACGTTTTTCTACTGCTAAAATGTTTTTCTCATCTAGCACTATCCCTTTTTGTTTTTGATATATTTTAATGGTGTTTGTACCAAAATCTATTCCATATATGTTCCTTGCCATATATTTTCTCCTTTCAGTGTCCAAGCTGTCTAAGCAATTGCTAAACTTATTATATTGTTGTCAATAGGAATTAAGTATAATAACTAAAATAAGGGTGACTTTGCGTCAAGGGTCATACCCCCGTTTTTAGTTATTATGATTAATTCCGACGAAAATACCTAAGATTCGCAAGAACTTAATAAAAACTGTCATAAATATCCTTCTTCACCAAGGCTTACATACTTATTGTCTCCAATTATGATGTGATCCATAAGTTTAATACCAACTAAATTTCCTGCTTCCCTAATTCGTTTTGTAGAGTGGATATCTTCACGACTAGGAGTGGGATCACCACTTGGATGATTATGAAGTAATATAATGTTTACCGCTTCATGCTTGAGAGCAATAAGAAAGATTTCTCGTGGTGATAGTAAAGATGCATTCACAGTTCCTGAAGTCATCTCCATATCTTTGATTAATTTACTTTTCGTATCCAACATAAGTAAAATAACTTTTTCCTGTTGTAAGAACCTTAAATCTTCCATATAGTACTCAGCAACTACTTCCGGATTAACGAATTGTTTTCTATCTACTCTTGTGGATTTAGACATACGTTTTGACAATTCAGTAACACAAAGTAATTGAATCGCTTTAACCCTTCCAATTCCGTGAATTGATACTAAATCTTTGAAGGACATATAGTTTAGCCCAATCAGGCCTGGATTAGCCGAGTTGTAATTTAATACTTTTGTAGCCAGATCAATTGAGCGTTCCTTTTTTGAACCAGTTCTAATAATTACAGCTATTAGTTCTGCGTCCGATAATATACCCGGACCGTATTTTTCACATTTTTCGTATGGTCTTTCTGTTACTGGTAGTTCCTTTACAGTATAATACTTATCTTTCATATATTCCTCCTTATTTTTCTCTCCAAGAAAAAGAAGGAATTACTATTATAATTTTAGTATAACCTTATAATCTATTATATATAATTGTTGATATAAGAACTCCTATAATACTTGCAACTGATATTTTAATAGTTACAGCAAAGTCTATAATTAAAATACCTAAATCTACATGTATTGTGCCATTGCCTGAACCTCCAATGGTGAATTCTTTACCATAATTAAGTAATGATAAATATGGAACATCTTTTACTAAATATCCTATAAATCCGCCTGCCACTATACCGACTAAAATCATTAACAGTAAAGCCCAAGTATTTTTTCCATATCTAGATGCCATTGTTTTATCCCCTTTGTATTATAATATTATAATTTTAACACAATTTTCTCTTTTTGTATACCGAAATAAGGACATGGTGTACAAGGAAAAGGCTTAACTTATTATTACTAAATCCTTATTATATAGTTCTTGTAATGACATTAATATTCCATATTTAGCGTGATGCCAGGTTAGGCCACCTTGAAAATAAACTGTATAGGGAGGTTTAATCGGTGCATCAGCACTTAACTCTATTGATGATCCTTGTATAAATGTTCCTCCAGCCATTATTACATCTGAATCATATCCTGGCATTGGGTATGGATAAGGGGTAACATAACTATCAACTGGAGCCGCCTTTTGAATACCTCGACAAAATGCTATAACTCTATCTTCATTATCTAAGCTTATAGCTTGGATAATGTCATGTCTTTTATCATTTCCTTTTGGATGACAATTAAATCCTAATTTTTCATAGATTTTTGCTGCATATATGGCACCTTTTAGGGCTGATGATACTATATTAGGAGCCATAAAAAGTCCTTGATAAAGTTGTCCATTAAGACCAAGGCTAGGTCCTACTTCTTTACCAAGACCAGGAGAAGTAAGTCTTATTGCTGCATTTTCAACATATTCTTCCTTGCCTACTATATAACCGCCCGTTGAAGCTAAGCCCCCGCCTGGGTTCTTAATTAAAGAGCCGACACACATATCAGCTCCTAGATCTGTTGGTTCTATAATATCAACAAATTCTCCATAGCAATTATCCACCATACATATAAGGTCTGCTTTAATAGATTTTACAAATGATATTAATGCTCCTATTTGTTTAACTGATAAAGTTGGCCTTGTATCATATCCTTTTGAACGTTGAATTGTGACTAATTTAGTAGATGGTTTAATAGCTTTTCTAATTCCATCATAATCAAAGCTTCCATCTTCTAGTAAATCAACTTGGGCATAGGTCACTCCATATTCCGCAAGAGAGCCTTTAGATTGGCGGATTCCTATTACCTCTTCCAAGGTATCGTAAGGTTTTCCTACGGGAGATAAGATTTCATCTCCTGGTCTTAAGTTGCCTGAAAGAGCAACATTTAAGGCGTGGGTTCCACTTGCCATTTGTGGTCTAACAAGAGCATCTTCAGTGTTAAAGACTGCTGCATACACCTCTTCTAGGGCATCTCTACCCAAATCGTTATAGCCATATCCTGTTGTTGCGGAAAAATGGGCTTCGCTTATTCTATTATCTTGCATAGCTTTTAATACTTTTAATTGGTTATATTCTGCCACTTTATCTATTTGATTGAAACGGTCTTTTAACTCTTCTTCAATCTCATGGCAAAAATGTAAAACTTCTTTACTTATATTCATTTTAGTATACATTTCAATAAGTAATTGTTTAAAATCATTATTTTGATTATTCATATATGTTCTTCTTTCTAAGTTCTTCTAGTATTTTATCTAAGATTAAATCTTCATTATATTCAAATTCGGATTTATCAACCCAGCTTACTTCCTTTTCACGTCTAAACCAGGTTAATTGTCTTTTGGCAAAATGTCTTGTATCTCTTTTTAGGGTATATATTGCTTGATCAAGAGAAACTTCCCCTTCTAAGTAAGAAATAATCTCTTTGTAACCAAGTCCCTGCATGGATATCATATCCTTAGTACAACCACTTTCAAGTAGACCTTTGACTTCATCTATTAATCCAAGTTCTATCATTTGATCAACTCTTGAATTAATACGTTTATACAAGTTTTGTCTATCATCATCTAGAACTATATAGGAAAAATTATAAGGGGATTGCCTCTGCATTTGTTCCTTGTTATGATCCGAGATCTTCTCTCCTGTTACTTTGTAATATTCTAGGGCCCTGATTACTTTCTTTAAATTATTAGGGTGAATTTTCTCCCAAGAAGGAGGGTCTACTTTCTTTAGTTTGTTGTGAACATATTCCCTTCCTTTTTCTTTAGCTATATCTTCTAATTCCTGCCTATAGTCTGGATCTTCTGTGGTATCTTCAAAGTCAATATCATAAAGAAGGGCCTGGATATAAAAACCAGTCCCACCAACAATAATTGGTATCTTGCCTTTATTATATATTTCTTTCATGGCATTTTTAGCATATTCTTGAAACTTCACAACATTAAACTCTTCTTTTGGTTCTAGGATATCAACAAGGTAGTGGTTTATTCCTTCCATTTGGTCAGGAGTAATCTTAGCAGTCCCTATATCCATACCTTTATATACTTGCATAGAATCGGCGGAGATAATCTCCCCATCTATGGTTTTTGCCAATCTAATTGAAATTTTAGTTTTTCCTACGGCCGTTGGCCCAGTTAGGATTATTAATGGCTTTTTCATTTTACAACACTCTCTTAAATTTTTTCTCAAGCTCATACTTACTTAGAGCAATCATTGTTGGCCTTCCATGTGGACAAAAATAAGGGTTGTCTAACTGTAGTAAGGACTCTATTAAAGCATTTACCTCACTTACTGAAAGCTTTTGATTACCTTTAACAGCTGCCTTACAAGATGTTGTTGCAATTTTATTAATTAAGCTTTCCGGTTTAGCATTATATATCTCTTCAGTTAAATTATCAATTAATTCTATGAAAATATCTCTTCCTGCTAATCCACTCAAATCACTTGGTATAGTCCTTATTGCATATTCATTTCCACCAAATTCTTCTATTTCAAACCCTAGTTTATTAAAATCCTCTAAGTACTCAAGGACAAGACCTTTTTCTCTCATCCCGAGACTAATGACTATTGGTGGGTTTAGATTTTGAGTCAATATTTTTTTATTGTTCAAATCATCCATTAAGTTTTCATACATTACTTTTTCGTGGGCAGCATGTTGATCAATTATATATAGGTTTTCATCATATTCAATTAACCAATAAGTTGAAAATACTTGACCTATAATTCTATGGTCTTTCATGGCATCTTCAGAAAGGAAGGAAAATTGAACTTGAGCGTCTGCTTCTTCTACAATTTCATGTAACTTCCCTATTTCTGTGTCCTTTATTTTTTCCTTTATTATTTCTTTTTCCTTAGATGATAGGTTGTCTTCATAAGAAAAACTATCATCTTTGTTATATATCTGCTTGCTTGTTCTGTTTTGGTATCTTTTATTGTTATCCTTATTTAGATAAGAATGTTTTTCATCATTGTTGCCAGACTTTTCTTTATACTCTTGTTGTCGTCTATTTTCTTCAAATGGTTCAGCCATCTTCTCTTGCTTAGGTGGCTTATTATCTTCTTTAACTAAACTTATTTGACCAATATAATCTTTACCTTCTAGGGCTTGTCTAACACTTGTATACACGAAATCATAGATTTGACTACCTTCCTTAAATCTTACTTCAAGCTTGGTTGGATGAACATTTACATCTACTTCTTCATTTTTTAATTCCATGTGAAGGTTAGTAAAGGGAAATCTATGATTCATGGTGTAAGGTTTGTAAGCATCTTCTATTGCCTTAGTAATAATACTGCTCTTAATATATCTACCATTTAGAAAATAATTTTCGTAATTTCGATTGCCTCTTGAAATCTTAGGCTCACCAATAAAACCTTTAAGGGAAATTCCATCATCTTCTGCATCTACAGGTATTAGATTAAAGGCAATCTCTCTACCATATATATTATAAATAACGTCTTTAAGATTAGCATTGCCAGAAGTCTGTAGGTTTATTTTATTATTATTGATAAACTTGAATGAGATATTTGGATGTGAGGCTGCCAACCTATTCATTAATTCATTTATGTAGCCTGCTTCAGTACTTGGAGCTTTCAAAAACTTCTTTCTAGCAGGTGTATTAAAAAACAAGTTGCGCACTATTATAGTAGTTCCGTTAGGACAACCTATTTCTTCAGGTTCATGTATATCTTCACCGGCAATTCGAAATCGTATACCAGTGATTGAATCTGAAGTTTTTGTAATTAGTTCTACTTGAGATATAGCTGATATACTTGATAAGGCTTCACCTCTAAAGCCTAAACTAGAAACACTTTGTAAGTCTGAGGCTTTTCTTATCTTGCTAGTTGAATGTCGCAAAAACGCCTTAGGTATGTCTTCTTTATCAATACCAGAGCCATTATCTGTAACTCGTATGAAATCTATACCACCTGATTTTATTTCCACAGTTATAGCACTTGCTTTGGCATCTATGGCATTTTCAACTAATTCTTTAACTACAGCTTGAGGTCTTTCAACAACTTCACCTGCAGCTATTTGATTGATTGTATATTGGTCTAATATCTGGATCTTGGACATTTTATCATCCTCTTTATCTGTTTTTCACCTTGTCTTGTAGTTCATAAAGCTTATTCATAGCCTCAATTGGTGTAAGCGTGTTAAGATCTATATCTTTAATTTCATCTACTATATCATCATTTCCATGGTAGTCAAATATAGTCATTTGACCTTGTGTGTCATGGGCTACTTTCTTATTATATTTCTGATTAGTGGATGTTTTATCACTAACTTGCCCTATAACATCAGTACCCTTAACATCTATATCTTTTACCTTATATGTAATATCATTTTCACTTAGTAAATCAGATATTTCATTAGCTCTTTTAATTACATTATCTGGAACACCAGCTAGTTTTGCTACTTGGATACCGTAACTTCTACTTGCACCACCCCTAATAATCTTACGTAAAAATACTATATCATCGCCATGTTCCTTCACTGCAATACAATAATTATTAACTGAACTTAGTTTACCTTCTAATTCTGTAAGTTCATGATAATGGGTTGCAAATAATGTCTTAGCACCTATTGTCTTAGAGTTATTTATATGCTCTATAACAGCCCAGGCAATGCTAAGGCCATCATAAGTACTAGTTCCTCTTCCTATTTCATCTAGTATAAGTAAACTGTCTTTGGTTGCATTGTTAAGGATGTTAGCAACCTCGGTCATCTCAACCATAAATGTACTCTGACCTGATGCCAAGTCATCAGAGGCACCAACTCTTGTAAATATTCGGTCTACAATTCCTATATCAGCATCCTGTGCTGGAACAAAACTTCCAATTTGGGCCATAAGAACGATTAAGGCAACTTGCCTCATATATGTAGATTTACCTGACATATTCGGGCCAGTAATAATTGAAATCCTATTACTATCTTCATCTAAAAATGTATCATTGGCAACGAACATATCATTTGAAATCATTTTTTCTACAACTGGGTGACGTCCATTTTTAATATCAATATATCCTTTTTCATTTATAGTTGGGCGGACATAATTATTCTGTTCTGCTACTAAGGCAAGGGAGGTAAAAACATCCGTTTTAGCAATTGATTTAGCTGTCTTTTGAATTCTTGCTACCTGACCTGCTATTTTATCCCTTATCTCGGTAAACAGTTCATATTCTATGTTAACTAATTTATCTGCGGCATTTAATATAATATCTTCTAATTCTTTAAGTTCTGGAATCGTATAGCGTTCAGAATTAGTTAGGGTTTGTTTCCTAGTCCAGTCCTCTGGCACTAAGTCCTTATTAGCATTAGTAACCTCTAGAAAATAGCCAAATACCTTGTTGTATTTTATTTTTAAATTCTTAATACCTGTTGCTTCTTTTTGTTTTGTTTCAAGCTGAGCAAGCCAGGTTTTTCCTTCTGTTTTTGCACTTCTTAGACGATCGATTTCTTTGTTAAAACCTTCTTTTATAATACCACCTTCTCTTATAAGTATAGGTGGCTCATCTCTTATAGCTCTTTCGATTAAATCACATATATCCTCTAGTGGATCCATATTTTTATCAGTATCTTTCCACATTGAAGAGTCTAATTGGTGAAGTAAGTATTTAACATGGGGTATCATACTAATAGATGTTTTAAATGCAATTAAATCCCTAGGATTAGCTGATTTATAGCTAATACGACCTATTAATCTCTCTAAGTCATATATAGGGTTAAGATATTCTCTAAGTTCTTCCCTTATTGTTACATTGTTGTTTAATTCTTCTATACCATCTAGTCTTTCATTGATTTCCTTCTTGTTAAGTAAAGGCTGCTCAATATATGTACGTAAAAGCCTAGCTCCCATTGCTGTCTTTGTTTTATCTAAAACCCAAAGAAGGGAACCTCTTTTTTGCTTTTCTCGCATTGTTTCAACTAATTCCAGATTTCTTCTAGTTGAAGAATCTATAATCATAAATTTGTTAGATAAGTATGGTGTAATTCTAGTTAGATGGCTAAGGCTAGTTTTCTGAGTTTCATATAAGTAACCTAATAAAGCTCCAGCAGCTATAACACCTATTGTAAAGTCTTCTAATCCTAGGCCATTAAGATTAGCTACATGAAAATGTTCTTTTAGTAATCTATAACAAGTCTCTTCATCAAAATATCTAGATTCTAAATAAGATGAGGAAATGTTCATCCTATTTGTTAATTCTTCAATAGGAAAACTAGAAACCCCAAGAGTATTATTACTAATTATTTCTGTTGGAGAAAACTTGTTGATTTCATCCATTAATTTGGAATCCGCATCCAGTTCTGTCACATAAAAATCTCCTGTGGAGATATCAACAGTGGATACACCATAAGCGTTAGTAGTATGTACTATGCACATTAGATAGTTATTTTTGGTTTCTTCTAGGGAGCCAGGATTAAAGTTAGTTCCTGGAGTAATAACTCTAACTACTTCTCTTTTAACTATTCCTTTTGCTTCTTTTGGATCTTCTACTTGTTCACATATGGCAATTTTGTAGCCCTTTTTTATTAACTTGTTAATATAGGTTTCTGCAGAATGATGGGGAATTCCTGCCATAGGAGCTCTTTCCTCTAATCCACAACTTTTACCTGTTAAAGTAATCTCAAGTTCTTTAGATGCTATTTTGGCATCTTCGAAGAACATTTCATAGAAGTCTCCTAATCTATAGAACAATATACAGTCTTGATAATCTTTTTTAATTTCAACATATTGTTGCATCATTGGTGTTAACTGATTAATGTTTATTTGCTCCATCTATGTTTCTTCCTTCCACTTGTCTTGTGTATATTATTATCCTTTTACCACATCATCAAGAAGATTGTCTCCATCAGCAGCTGATGTAGCTAGGTCATCACATCTTTCATTTTCAGGATGGCCAGCATGCCCCTTTACCCAGTGAAATGTTACCTTATGTGGCTCCATGGCCTTAAGCAATCGTTTCCATAAATCAACATTCTTAACTGGTTCATTCTTCTTACCACGTTTCCAGCCCTTTTTAATCCAATTATCGATCCATTTATCATTAAATGCTCTGACAAGATACTGAGAATCAGAATACAGATCTACATGGCAAGGTTTTATTAAGGCTTCTAAACCTACTATAGCAGCCATCATTTCCATCCTATTATTTGTCGTCTTCTTATATCCTGCAGAATATTCTCTAACATGTTCTTTACCACTTGAATCGACATGTTTTATAATTGTACCATAACCACCTGGTCCATCAGGATTTCCCTTAGCTGACCCATCTGTATAAATACTTACCTTCATGCTTTCTCCTATCCTTAAATATATCTATTTACATATATCATCTAAAAAACCTCCATATCTTTCACTAATATCATAAAAGCTTGGAGGCCCTGCAATTCGAATCTATAATTATAGTTTAACAAATCTTATGATTAAAGTAAATAGACGAGAAAAAATACTTCCAAGTAGAATCAATTTGAAATAAATTGGCACCTACCTTGGAAGTATTATACATTTTTAAATATTGAAAAACTACTTATATAATAATAAATATATTATAATAAAATTTTAAACTAATCGTTAATATATCTAACAACTTTGATTGGAGTTCGGTAATATGCGTTTGAAATTTTTATTCCTGATCTTGCATTACTTGCATGAATAATTTGCCCATTACCAATATACATACCAACATGATTAATGTAATTACCTTTACCATAGAAGAATAAATCTCCTGGTCTGGCATTAGAAGAACTTATACTTCTTCCTGCTGATCCTTGGCTTCTTGAATTACGAGGTATGGAGTATCCAAAGTTTCTATAGATTGCTTGAGTAAATCCTGAACAATCTACTCCTGAACCAAGTCTTGTACCACCCCAAACGTAACGCCCGCCTAAATACTTCCTAGCGAATGCAACCATATCTGCTCTTAGGCCAGTCTCTCCAGTTCTTAGTTCTTCTACAGAAATAGCCTTGTTAAGTTGGTAAGAAATATCTACATATTCTTTAGAAACATACCCTTCATCGGAATCAATCTTAACTTCTATCCAAGCAGGTAAAACTTTAATTACTTCTAATTCTTCACCTTCTCCTACTAAAGCTAATGTATCTGATAAAAGGCTATCAGATTCTCTAACTCTTAATGTCGCAGTTCCTGTAACAGTTGCAACTAAAGATGATACTTCTTTAGCCTTAGCTTCTGCTTCCTCGCCAGTAATAAGATATGCACTATCTACATAACCTGTAACCCTGCCTGACTTTATCTTTACCCAACCATCTTCAACGGTTTCTAGTATTTCACAAGCTCCATCTTTTTGTAATGTGCCAACTTTCTCTTTGTTAGCTCCTGGCTCTTTTCTAATATTAAGTCTATCTTGAACATTAGCAATAGCTAAGTTTGTATATTCTTCAGAAAAATCTACTTCTAATTCTGTTGTTACTCTTTCGTAATATTCATTAATAACTTTTGATATGCCTGCTATACCTTGGTCACTTACATAAGGACTAGCCTGTGCTTGTCCAACATTTAAGGAAATGGCTAAGGTTCCAGCCAAACAAAATGCACTAATCTTCTTAATGTTCTTAGTTTGCATATAAAATCCTCCAATTGTTAACTGTTTGTTCCAATTGTTACAATATTATTAAATAATCTTTCATAATTATAACAAACCCTTTAATAGTTGTCAATTAAAAACTGTAACTTCTTAAAATTTTATTAAGTTCTCACAAAACTAAGACAGGGAGATTGATTTATTTATGTCTAAGAAAAGCTTTCTTAAACACAAATAAATTATCCCCCCTATACATATAATTATATTATTATGCAGATAATACCACCACTGCTATCGTTTATTAATTTTTGCATTGTTTCTTGAAGTTTTAATTGGCTATCATCGCCTAATTTATTAACCTTAGTATAAATACCTTCATCTATCAATTCCCCAACAGTTTTACCGTATATATTGGCATCCCATATTCCCCTAGGGGATTCCTCAGAGCTTTCGAAGATATATTCTCTAAGACTTTCTGCCTGCTCTTCTGTTCCTACTATTGGGGCAACTTCAGTTATTATATTAGCTTTAATTAAATGAACAGATGGTGCTGTAGCTTTTAGCTTTACACCGTATTTGCTACCATGCTTTATTACTATAGGTTCTTCAATTGTTACTTCTTCTTGCTTTGGAGTAACTACTCCGTAGCCTTTTCCTCTAACTTGTTCTAGAGCATCAGCGACAAGCTCATACTCACCTTTCATTAATGAAAGTTCTTTTAATGTAGTAACAAAATCATATTCATTTTCAATTGGCATCCCGATTAATTCACTTAATACTTCATAATAATATGTATCATCAAATACCACATTAACTTTTACTTTACCATTTTCCATATGTATTTTATCAATTTTAAAGTTGTCGACATATTGGCTCTCAGTAATAAAATTATCATTATTAACATCTTGCATTATGAATATTTTATTGAGAATTTCTTTAACTGATTCTATTAAATCTTGTTTTAGCCAATGGCTATCTGCAAGTATTTCAGCCCATTTAGGCATATAAAAATCAATCTCTGTTACTGGAAATACAGATAAAATATTAACCATTATATTGTTTATATCTTCCTTCTTTAGTTGTTCACAGTTAACTGGCATAACATTTGTATCGTATTTATCAGATAGATTATTAGCTAACTCAATAGTTTGGTCTGAATATGGTTTGCTAGTGTTTAACAATATTAAAAATGGTTTACCTATCTTTTTAAGTTCTTTAATAGTTTTTTCTTCTGGGCTTATATAATTCTCCCTTGGTATATCTCCAAAGCTTCCATCTGTGGTTACTACAATACCTATTGTTGAATGATCATTTATTACTTTTTCAGTTCCTATTTCTGCTGCTTGTGTAAAAGGAACTTCATAATCAAACCAAGGTGTCTTAACCATTCGCTCAGTTTCATTTTCAATATGTCCGCTAGCACCATCAACCATGTAGCCAACACAGTCAATTAATCTTATATTAACTTCCGTATCATCACCAAGTTCTATATTTGCTGCTTCTTTTGGTATAAACTTTGGTTCTGTAGTCATTATTGTTTTGCCAGCTGCACTTTGTGGAAGTTCATCTACTGCTCTTTCCTTGCTATGTACGTCTGCTATATTAGGTATAACTAGTAAATCCATAAATCTCTTAATAAATGTTGACTTGCCAGTTCTTACAGGTCCTACAACGCCTATGTATATATCTCCGCCTGTTCTTGCTTTTATATCATTATATACGTCATATATTTGGTCCTGGCTTGCTTCCTGAACTAATTGTTCCAAATTATTACCTCCTTATAGATCACAAATATTACTTCTCTACAATAAAACTTATGCAGATAAGTTTTGTTTCATGACTAAAAAGATAGGTAAAAGTTGGGTCTTGGTTTATAAATTTATAAGCCAAGACTCTATTTTTAAACTTCTTCAACAATAGACTTAATCCTATGAACAATCATATCAATAGCTACATCATTTTTACCACCTCTTGGTATTATGATGTCTGCATATTTCTTATATGGTTCCACGAATTGTTCATGCATAGGTTTTACTGTACTAATATATTGATTGATAACAGATTCTAGTGTTCTACCACGCTCATTAACGTCTCTAACTATACGACGTATAAGTCTTATATCCGCGTCAGTATCAACATATATTTTAATATCCATCAAATCTCTTAACTGGGAATTTTCAAATATCATAAATCCTTCTACTATAAGAACTTTAGAGGGATTAACTGGGACTGTTTCAGATAATCTAGTATATTCAGTATAGGAATACACTGGTCTATCTATTGCTTTGCCTTCTTTTAATGATGTAATATCTTTAATTAACCTGTCTGTATCAAACGCCTTAGGGTGGTCATAGTTTAGTTTGACCCTTTCTTCAAATGGTAAATTATCATAGGGAAGATAATAATAATCCTGACTAAGTAATTCTACATTTTCAAAAAAAGCATCTTTAAT
>CAZXSM010000003.1:0-17405 GCA_964643255.1 uncultured Lachnospiraceae bacterium | reverse complement strand
CAAGTGTTTTTATAAGATATGGCCGTTTGTTAATCAACGTTCCCCATGCTGCCCAGAGTTTCAGATTTGACCGGCATAATACATTTTCTATATATTTCAGATTTTCAAAAAAAGCATCTTTAATCCTATTTGCAACAGTAGTTTTGCCTGAAGCTGAACCGCCCGATACTCCTATAACAAATGTTTTTCCCATATTCATCCTCCGCCTTGTTTTATTATTTAAATCTATTCTTCTATTATACTATAAATATAAAAATAAAGATCAACAGTTTATATAAAGCTGTTGACCTTTGTTTGTATTTTAAGACTATACTAAAACCAATTATTTATTCTTTTTAATTCTCTTCAATGTCTTCATCATCTATATTTAAATATTCAAATATTTCTTCTAAAGATGCATTTTCAAGACTTGAAGTTTTGCTTTTACTTAAATCATCTTCCAAATCTTTTTCCTGATTTGAGTCACTTACAAGAGAGTCTTCCTCATCACTAATATCATGAGTTACTTCTTCAAAATCATATTCTTGATCTACCTCTTCTGTTACAACAAATTCTGGTGAAAATTCATTGGTAGATTCAGATTCTTCAAGGTCTGACAGGTCAAAATCATAATCTGCTTCCTCAATTTCAGCTAAGTCTTCTTTTAAAAACTTGTTTTTCAATAAAAGATTAGTTAATAATATAAATAGAATGATACATGTTATAGCAAGGCCAATAATTATATATAAGCGATTTTTCATATCTGAATTATATTTACCACGTAAATTAGATAAATCATCATTAGACTTATTTAAATCATCTTGTAAGCTGCCTATACTAGCTTGTAATTCTAAAAGTTCCTCAAACTCATCTTCACCTATAAGTGCCTTTAGGTATTCTGGAGAGAACCTTTGGAAAGTTCTTTCTATACTATCATAACTATATAAATCTTTGTTACCTTTGCCATCCATTGCATAAACTAGATAGAAGTCACCATTTTCAAGACCCTCTACTTGCCAGCCATTTATCTCGTATCCATCTACAGAGAAGGTTGTTTCAAGGAAATTTACAGGAACTTCTATTCCTTCATTTAGGGGTAAAATTATATGCCTACCCCCTCTTCCTTCAATTTCGATATATTTTGTAAAGCTATCCTTTTCTTCATCATATATGTAAAACTCGCCTCTTTGACCATTATGATCTGTTAAATAAAACAAGATTAAATCACCACTGTTACTTGCAGCAACACTTATTTCTTGATTATTATATTCCATGGTCCTTTTTGAAAATGCTTCAGGCATACTTGATTCTTCAAAATCACTATTGATTATTAAATTCTTATCTCCTAGATTAACTTCAATTGGTGGAAGTTCTGGTACTGGTGATGGCGAAGGTGTTGGAGTTACAGTTGGTAGTGCAGGTCCTTCTTCACGGGTTACTACTATTGTGTATGTTGCAGTAGAACCGTCTTCTGCTGTAACCACCACTTTTACATCATTTCGACCTGCCGAAAGGTTATCTGCACCTGAGACTGATGTAACTTCTGCTTCATTATGACTTGGTGTTGCAGAGACTACAATCTTTGATGTATCACTTGATACAGTAGCTGTATAATTAGTAGTTCCTTGTGAAAAACTTGGACTTAAGCTACCTGGAGATATCGTTAGTGATTTTAGGGAGTTGTCTGAGGAGTGCTGTATTGGCGCTGCAACTGTAACTGAAGTTCCCGATGTCTCCATCTGGAAAGAATCTTCAGCAACTCCAATGGCATTACTTACAGAAATAGAACTAGTTCCAGGATTTAAAGCTTTGAATTTAATTGTATAGTTACCTGAAACAGCTCCCATTACAACTCTAACAGCTCCATTGCCTCCATTATCAGCAGTGCCTGTTTGTATATACTCTAAAACAGAAGGGTCATAAGAGACACCAAAATCAAGTCCATATAAATTTTCATCTGATGTTATTCCAAATGTAATACTAATAGTATCTCCAACGTTAATAGTTCCACCACCACTTGCTGCAACCTTTCCTGATGCAGCATATACAGGTTGAGTAAAAATCCCTATGGTAAAAGCAAATGCTAAAATACTAATAATTATATGTTTAAGTCTTGTCTTATTCATAGACATTTGTCCTTCCTATTGTTTAATTGATTTAACATTTAATATATGCTTTTGGATATTTGCTAAATCCACAATATTAACTTCATTACTGTTTGAGCTAGTATTACTAGCATCTGCATATATGCCTTTCAAAGTAGTAACATTTAAGATATGCTTTTGGATATTTGCTAAGTCAACAATATTAATTTTGCCATCTCCATTGTTATCTCCATAAATAAGAACTTGCCATTCTTTTGTTACCTTATTACCTTGTTTGATTTGTACTTTTGTTCCCGTACCTACATTTCCAGTACACCTTGTTCCATCTGGATTTAGCACCTCAATAGTAGCATTTTCTACATTTATATTTTTCAAAAAGTTAGAAACATTTGTTTCAGGACTAATTCCTGTCATTTTACTACTATTAGTCTTATAATTACTAGTAATTTTAGGATTAGGACTTGGTGTTTCCGGTGAAGGGCTTGGACTAGGTTCAATATATTCTACTTTGCCTCTCGAAACATTAATAGTATAAGTTGTTGACTTTCCACTTTGTGAAGTACTAGTTATTTTAATTTCATTAATGCCTTTTTCTAGTTGATGCTTACCTGCCCCATTTACATTTGTTGTATTCATAACAGGACTTGCAGTAACATTAATTTCTGTTACTTCTTCTGGAACAATTATATTATATGTAGTAGTAGATTTACTAAATACTGGTGTAAGAGGATAATTATCAACCTTTAATGATGATAGTAAATAGTTAGGGTTAGCATTAGATGTAGGTTTAACACAAGCCTTTGCTGGCATATTGAGATATACAGGTATTTTAAATATGAAATTTGCACTATTGAAGTTAGGAAAAGTTTTCTTCATATTTCTAGCTTCATTAGTGGGTGCTTGTATATTTGTCATATACTGATGCCAATAATAACCATTACCACCATCTACAACGTCAAACTTTTGTAAATATAAAGTATCTTGTTCTTTATCAATATATTTAGTAGAGATGAATGTTGCCCCTTCTTTAATTGCTTTTTCTTGAGTATCCCACCCCATCTTTTTAGCATATTCAACTCCTGCTTGAGCGGGATTTGAACCAGTTGCATTGATATTATAAAAGTTATAATATGGACCCTTAGTACTTGTACCACCATTAATCCCAACTTCTTGAATAGACCTTGAAGCTAGGTGATATGGGGAAACTCCACTAGCTATACCTGCATCAATAAAGTACTGCGCATAATCTAGTTCACTTCTTGCCATGAAAGTTCCTGATATTATGTTTTCGACAGCTGCTTTAGTTTCATAACCTGTGTAACCTAAAGATAAAAATTGTAATATCTCTCCTCCATCTACAAGTGCATTACGAGGATCTAAAAAGTATTCTAGTATACTTGATGAGGCTGCTACCCAACCTGGTTCAAAGTTAGTCCAGCTTCCCTTATCCCAGTTATAGGCACCTGTTTCTAAAGATTTCCAGGAAGAAATACTTGATGCTGGAACCATACTCCTATATACAGGAGTCACTTGGTTTTTCACTACAGTATTCCAATCCAATCCAGTATGTAATGCTACAAATTGCCAATTCGGATGTAAAGTATGTAATTGCCTTAAGTAAGGCTTATAACTTTCAGGAAATCTCTGATCATTCAGGTATTTTTCAAAATCAGAATCATCTCCTGTTTCTAACCTAATATAAGGGTTGGATATCCATCCTTCTTTTGTTACTCCGCCACTTGTGTACTTTATATTATACCAACTTGTACTATCACTTTGTCCTATTACTTGAACTGGATGATTAAAGCCCAACTTATCTATACTAGTATAGGTCACATCTGGTCCAGTTCTTACATTAACAAGACTGTCAGGATTTTCCAAGGTAACATAACCTTGTAAAGGAAAAGCCTCTACAATAGTATTCATGCTAAATACTAAACTAAAAACAAATATAAATACAAGAATTCTTGCACAAATCCTGTGTATAATTATCTTTTTATCTTTACTCAAAATATCCCCCGCCATTTCTAATCCGATAGAAAATGGAAATCTATGCTTAATATGTAAAATCATATAATACATGTATTATATTAAATAATAGGCCTTACTGTCAATACAAAGAAGCCTTTATTACGACTTGTTTCTACAAAATTATATATATATAGGGATAAATTATAATGAAAAGGCTAGAATAAAATATAAAGACCCATAAATCACTTTTTAATAAGTAATTCATGGGTCTATATTATATCTTTAATGATAAATGATATCTATTTTTATAAATATTAAAATTCTTTTCTCTTATCCCTAAGAAGCAAATCTGATACTGCTTCTTTGGCGTTTTTGTCTTCAAACAGGACAAGGTTTATTTGCTCAACTATAGGCATTTCAACCTTATATTGTCTAGATAAAGTAAGGGCGGCTTTTGCAGAATGAACACCCTCTACTACTTGTTTTACTTTCTCCATAGCTTCTTTAGGTGAAAATCCTTGACCAATATAATATCCTGCCATTCGATTTCTGCTATGAATACTTGAACAAGTAACTATCAAGTCACCTACACCTGATAAACCTGCAAATGTTTCCGACTTACCACCCATAGCTACTCCAAGCCTTGCAATTTCTGCTAATCCTCTTGTCATGAGTGCAGCTTTAGTATTGTCACCAAATCCTAAACCGTCACTTACGCCTGCTGCCAATGCTATAACATTCTTTAGAGCTCCTCCTAGTTCAATTCCCAGCACATCTGTACTTGTATAAACTCTAAAGTTCTCATTCATAAATATATCCTGTAAATAAGAAGAAGTTTCATGATTTTCTGCACCTATTACAATTGTTGTTGGTAGGCCTTTACTAACCTCTTCCGCATGGCTAGGACCAGATAGGACTGCCACTTCAGCCTCAGGTATAACATCTAATATTACATCTGATAATGTCAACAAGGATTTGTCTTCAATTCCTTTACTAGCATTTACTATAATTTGACCTTCTTTAATATAAGGTTTTGCATTTTCTAAAGTACTTCTTATAAATGGAGAAGCAGTTACAAGAACAATAAGGTCCTTATCAGAACATATCGCTTCCATATCATCTGTTAGATCGATGGTATCTGGAAAATCTATTCCTGGTAAGGCGTGTTCTAATCTTCTAGTCTCATTAAATTTATCTAATATATCTGGCGAATGAGTCCATATAGAAACATTATGTCCATTACTATCTAGTAAAATAGCTAGTGCACTTCCCCAGCTTCCTGAACCAATAACTCCAATATTAATCATATTAAACCTCACTTTAATGCTATGCTTTATTTGTTTTTTGTCCAATTTTGTTTTCATTTCCATTAATTAATCTTTTAATGTTTTCTTTATGTCTAAAAAATGCAAATACTACAAAAACCCAACCAAGTAGATAGACTTGTGGTTGCTCTATATAATTTATCATTAACCAAACAGGTAGTAAAAATGTGATTGTTAATGATCCTACTGATACATATTTAGTGATGACAACAATAAGTATAAATGTAATAAAAGCTACAAGAGCCAGGCGCCAGTCAAGAGCGAACATAATTCCACCAGTAGCAGCTATACCTTTACCCCCTTTACCGTCTAACCAGAAGGGATAATTGTGACCAATAACAACTCCTATACCAGTAAATAATTCCAATACTATCCCTAAATCATCAGCTGGATAAAGCACTAATCGAATTAACCATATGGCAAAAACTGCTTTAAGTGCATCTCCAAAGAAGGTTATTATTGCCTCTTTTTTACCTAACACTCGTGCTACGTTAGTAGCTCCAGCATTACCGCTTCCATAATTTCTAATGTCTATATCATTAACTTTGCCTACTATATAACTTACTGTTATATTTCCAAAGAAATATCCAATTATAAGGCACATTAAAATCTTAACAATCATCATTATTTATTACCCTTTCGTTCCCTAATTATAATTCTAAGAGATGTTCCATAAAACCCAAATGCTTCTCTGATTTTGTTTTCTATATATCTAACATATGAAAAATGTGCAAGTCCTTTTTCATTTACAAATAAAACAAAGGTTGGCGGTTTTACAGCAACCTGGGTTATATAATATAACTTTAGTTGTCTACCCTTATCAGAGGGTGGTTGTTGTAAGGCTGTTGCTTCTGTTAATATCTCGTTTAAAACACCTGTTTGTATACGTAGGTTTTGATGTTGTATTACTTGTTCTATTAAGTCAAACAACTTATTTAGTCTTTGTCCTGTTAATGCAGATATAAAGATAATTTCAGCATAGGGAACAAATGATAAAACCTGTCTAATTTGATGAATATATTCATTAGTTGTTTTATTGTCTTTTTCAATTGCATCCCACTTATTTACTGCTATTATTATACCTCTACCTCTATCATGGGCTAGTCCAATGATTTTTGCATCTTGCTCTGTAACACCTTCTAGAGCATCAATCACTAGTATTACTACATCTGCCCTTTCAATAGCTGCTACAGAACGTACTACACTAAAATATTCTATGTTCTCTTTAACTTTACTTTTCCTACGAAGACCAGCAGTATCAATAAACACATATTCTGTATCATGATAATCTATAACAGTATCAACTGCATCCCTTGTAGTACCTGCTATGTCAGTAACAATAACTCTTTCTTGACCTGCAAGCTTATTAACTAAAGATGATTTACCTACATTAGGTTTACCAACAATTGCAATCCTTGGTCTATCATCTTCCTCTTCACCTAAGCTTGAATCCGGAAAATGTTTAACAACTTCATCTAACATATCTCCTAGACCAGTCTTGTTTACTGCTGATATTGGAATAGGGTCTCCTAAGCCTAAGTTATAAAACTCATATACATCAGGCATCATAGAATTAAAGTCATCAACTTTGTTGACCACAAGCACAACTTCCTTTTGTGACCTCCTAAGCATATCTGCAACCTTAAAGTCTGAATCCTGAAGCCCTTGTCTAACATCTACTACAAACATAATAACGTCTGCAGTATCAACTGCCACTTCTGCCTGTTCTCTCATATAGGATAAGATAACATCTTTGCTGTCTGGTTCAATACCACCAGTATCAATTAATGTAAAATTGTATTTTAACCATTCAACATCAGCATATATACGGTCTCTAGTCACTCCTGGTGTGTCATCAACAATTGATATACGCTCGCCTGCAAGAGCATTGAATATAGTAGATTTGCCCACATTTGGCCTTCCTACTACTGCTACAATTGGTTTACTCATGTCATTCTCCTTCGTTATAGCTATATTGGCTTACTCAACTTCTCCTATTATAGCATTAAGAAACGACCTGCCATCTTCATGTGCAATAATAATCGGTGTTTTTAAGCTAGTCTCTATGTCGTCTACAGTTAAGTCATCTAGCAAGATATTTTCTCCATGTTTTAATAAAGAACTAGGTAATATAAGTGCAGAACCAAGTTCTTTATTACTTAACTGATTAATAATATCTTGTCCTGTTAATAGCCCTGCTACAGTTATTTCTTTTCCAAAAAACTCATTTTTAATAGTGTATAAATTAACCTTAATATTGGGAAATTTCATATTAATTCTTTCGATAAGCTCACTAATAACAGGTGTTGCCAGAACCCCTGTTGCTAAAGAAATTGTCTTTGCTATTGTATTTTTATCTGTTTTTGAAAATTCATCATTAAATTCTTCTACAAATGACCTTATCATTCCAACACCGTTTTCTATTTGCAGATATCCTTCGTAATCTTCTTCTTGTGGAATCTCAAGCCCTGCTTTGAGATACCATTCATCACTTGCATATACAAAACGTGTTTTATATTTTTCCAAACATTTTTTTTGCCACTTATATATTATATCTAGTACTTCCTTGGAATCTTCTGGTGAAAACTTTTCTAAATTAGCAAGTCCTTCACGGTATTTAGTTATCCCAACAGGTACTATAGATAAGCTATGCATTAATGGAATATACTTTGTTAGATCTTCTATTGTTTTTTCTAATTCTTTGCCATCGTTTATTCCTTTGCAAAGCACAATCTGAGCATTCATGGTTATATTATTGTCATAAAAGTCATCTAACTTATCTAGGGCCTCTCCTGCAAACCTGTTATTTAGCATCTTGCATCTAAGTTCCTTGTTAGTTGTATGAACTGATATATTAATTGGTGATAATTTATACTTAATAATCCTATTCATATCTTCTTTTGATAAGTTAGTAAGGGTTATATAATTGCCTTGTAGAAATGATAATCTAGCATCATCATCCTTGAAATATAAGCTTTCTCTCATATTAGGAGGCATCTGGTCAATAAAACAAAAAACACATTTATTGGTACATGAACGATATGAATCCATGAATTCATCTTCAAAACTAATTCCTATATCATCTTGTATGTCTTTTTCGATTTCCAGTTCCCATTGTTGTCCATCTAGTTTTTCTATTAATAATACAAGATGTTCATCTGTTAGTCCATAATGATAATCAAATACATCTAAGACCTTATTACCATTTATCTCAAGCAGCTTATCTCCTGGCTTAATATCCATTTGATCTGCAATACTTCCTGGTTCAACTTTATATATTATATGTTCTTTATTTACCATCATTTATCAACTCATTTCTCAAAACTAAGTATATCAGTTTGGATTTTAATTAGCAATAACATTTTCATAATATGATTAACCCTAAATTTACAATTACTTTGTAATTAAGATACTTTTAATTCACTACACATCTATCATTAAAAAAGCTGCTAAGCTTCCTCTTTTACCTTTTGAGGCCCTGTGAGAATATAAAAGATCAGGATTACATGAAGTGCAAATACCAGATATATTAATATTATCTGGTTCTAGTCCTGCATCTAGTAATATGTGGTAATTAGCCATCCATAAATCTAATTGATACTTATCATTTTCTTTAGGTTCTAATATGTCCTTACACTGGTTGATTGTAAAGTTTTCATGAAATTTATCAGCTACATCTTTACTTACTTCATAACAATTTTTACATATAGAAGGGCCTACAAGAACAAGAAGATCTGATGGGTCTGTGTTAAAGTTTTCTTTCATAGCCTTAACAGTTTTTGCCCCTATTCGGTCTACAGTTCCTTTCCATCCCGAATGACTTAGACCTATGGCATGCTTTTTATGATCAATAAAGTAAAGTGGAACACAGTCTGCATAGAATGTAACTAAGGGAATACCAGGTGTGTTTGTTATTAATCCATCTATTTCGCTATAGTCTCTATCTCTTATTATTCCCTTACCCTTGTCTTCTTTTGTAACTAGTCTAATATTTGTTTTATGAACTTGATGAGAAAAAACTAGATCTTTATAATTCAGTCCTATACTTGAGGATATAGTTTTAAAGTTTTCTAAGACTATATTTTTATCTTCCCTCGAAAAATCAAGATTCATTGATGACAAATAACCTTTGCTTTTTCCTCCAAGTCTTGTTGAAAAACCATGTTTAATAAAAGAAATCTTAGATAAGGCTGGAAATGTTATAAATGGAGCTTTTCCATTCTTGTCTAAGATTGCATGTTCTGTATTAATAAAATCCATAATTCCTCCATATTTATATTTTATTATAGTGAATTACTTATAAACTATAAATCAAAAGCATCTTTTATTACATTTATTTCTGTATCAAGGATTGCTACTAAGTCAAACCTGCAAGGTGTTTCAAAGGAAATATTATTAATAAGCATATAGTATTTTGCTGTATTAATTATTTTACCCATTTTGTATGTATTAATTGCTTCTTGTGGATAGCCATTCTTAGTGCTGGTGCGGTATTTAACTTCTATAAACACAAGATATTTGCCTTCTTTTGCTATTATATCTATTTCACCAATCTTACACCTGAAGTTCTTAGTTATAATCTCATAACCATTGGATTTTAAATGTTTTATGGCTGTTTCTTCATATTTAGTCCCTATTGTTCTTTTATTATATTTATTCAGATTAGTCACCTGTCTTCATTGATTTTAGTTTATCCATATCGGATACAAATACTAATATTTGAGCAACAACTTCATATAATTCTGCTGGAATATATTCACCTATTTCAAGAGAGGACAGTTGTTCTACTAGTTGTTCATCTTTGTATAGGGGTATGTTTTTATCTTTGGCTATATCAAGAATTTTGTCTGCTATATATCCTTGACCAGACGCTGTTACTTTTGGTGCTTCTTCATCAATCTGATAGGATAGAGCAACCACTTTTTGGGGAGTTTCCTTATTGTTTTTGGGGGCTTTATTATTACTTTTTGAATTATCCATTATAAGTTCCTCCTATATTATATAAAGTTTTTAATAAAACTTCTCCTATGTATATGACATGGTCCATATTTCTTAATAGCATCAACATGTTCTTTACTTCCATATCCCTTGTTGCTTTCAAAATTATAATGGGAATATACTTTATCATAAGCTACCATCATTCTATCCCTAGTTACCTTAGCTAATATACTTGCTGCAGCAATTGAAGCACTTTTTGAGTCACCTTTTACAATTGATACTTGTTCAATATCTATATTGGGGATTGTCTCTGCATCTACTAGAGCTAAATCAGGTTTAAGTTTAAGATCACTTATAGCCTTTCTCATAGCTTTATAGGTGGCTTGTAATATATTTATTTCATCTATCTCTTCAGGACTAACACTTCCTATACCGTAAGCAAGTGACTTTTTAATTATTTCATCATACAATAATTCTCGTCTTTTTTCTGATATTTTTTTAGAATCATCTAAATATAATATATCACAATCTTTTGGTAATATAACAGCTGCAGCCATTACTGGACCTGCTAGGGGGCCCCTGCCGACTTCATCAATTCCACATATAAGCTCATATTGACCATATTTTTGGTCAAATGCAAACATTTCTTTACTTCGTTCTATTTCGTCTTGTCTTTCTTTTTGAATTTTAATGTATCTATTGACAAGCTTTACTACTCCAACACGACTATCATCCTTGTATTTTTCAATTAATATGTTTATTTCTTGGGTATTACTAAAATCAAGTTCCTCGAATTCTTCTTTTATATCCTTTATGGTTTTTGCCAATTTTATCTTATCCTTTGTTTTCTTCTTTTTCTTTTTTTTCTGGTAGTTCAAGAGTAATACGGCCCAATTTCCCATTTCTAAAATCATCTAAGAAAATATTTGCTGCCTTATCTAAATCTAGTTGACCGCCTTTAACTATACAACCACGCCTTGTGGCTATGTCCTCTAATACTTTATCAGATGTTTTAGAAGGATCTATATCGTATCTTTTTCCTAGGTTGTTTAGATAAAACTCTTGCATAAATGTGATTAGATTAATTGCCAAGTGATAGTTTTGTAATAATTCATCTTTAATAGAACCGATTATAGCAAGTTTTAATCCAACACTCTGGTCTTCGAACTTTGGCCAAAGAATTCCTGGAGTATCTAAAAGTTCAATGTCTTTGTCAATTTTTATCCATTGCTTACCTTTTGTAACACCTGGTTTGTTACCAGTCTTTGCGCTTGCTCTTCTTGCAATCCCATTTATATAGGTTGATTTACCTACATTAGGTACTCCTACTATCATAGCCCTAATAGGTCTGTTTATCATGCCTTTTCTTCTATTTCTTTCAATCTTTTCCTTACAAACCTCTAATATAAGTTTTTTTGTATTAGTAACTTCTTTTCTTGATTTTGAGTTTAATAAGGTTACATGAAAATTTTTATCTTTATAGTAGTCTTCCCATAGCTTAGTATAATTTGGATCAGCTAAATCTGCTTTGTTTATTATAATTATCCTTGGTTTATTTCTTGCTATGTCATCTATATCTGGATTTTTACTACTTAAGGGAACTCTTGCATCTACCAACTCTATAACCACATCAACAAGTTTAATATTTTCCCTCATCATCCTTTTAGTTTTAGCCATATGTCCAGGATACCACTGAAAATCCATTATATCACCTCTGGTTTTTATTTTTATCTCTTTAATTAGCTTCTATTGTCTCTTGCTCTTCTATTGTCTCTTTCTCTTCTACTTCTATATTTAATTTACTTATAAAATTAAAGTCATTAATCCTTATCCATGCCTTACCAAGGATATCATCCTCAAGAATATTACCAACATTAGCAAATCTACTATCTTCGCTGCTGTTTCTATTATCTCCAAGAACAAAGTATTCGTTTTCTTCTAATAATATGGGTTCAGAAGCAAGGCCATAGTTTTCCATTTCTTCTACATCAATTTTTTCTTCTAATTTTTCATCATCTATATATATTTCACTGTCTTTGATTTGAACTGTTTCACCTGGTAAGCCAATAATCCTTTTAATATTATAATAGCTGTGTTCCTTGTCTCTTTTTAAAAACACAATAACATCAAAACGTTTAGGATCAGAAAATCTATATGTAAACTTATCAATTAATATTTCATCATCATCAACAAGTGTAGGACTCATAGATTCTTCATAAACGGTTGTACGTTCTATGCCATAGTTTATTATTAAATAGGCCAAGAATATAACCAAGATTATTTGAACTATAAAAAGTAATATCTCAATCACTAGTTTTTTATTTATTTTCTTTTCTTCTGACTCAAAATGTATATTCATGGTAACACTCCATTTACAAAATATTGCTAGTTATAATATTATTCTACATTGTTCTATAATTTATGTCTACTTTTATTATAGAATTTAAACCTTGATTTTTAGTAAGGAATATATAAGTTATAAAAACAAATATTTACAGTTTATATTTGAGCAAAAAAATAACTGCGTAAGAATTGATTTGTCTTAACAAATATACAGTTATTAATAACAGTATACCAAAGACAAGTCTAACCCCTGCGCAGTTTTACCATCAATCATTTTATGATTTCTAATATAATTTTTCTTTAACTTTAGCTCTTTTACCAACTCTATCGCGTAAGTAGTTAAGTTTTGCTCTTCTAACTTTACCTTTACGTATAACTTCAACTTTATCAATGTTAGGTGAATGTACAGGCCAAGTTCTTTCAACACCAACACCACTAGAACTCTTTCTAACAGTGAATGTTTCTCTTAAACCGCCGTTTTGTCTTTTTAATACTACACCTTCAAAGATTTGAATTCTCTCACGTCCACCTTCTCTAACTTTAGCATGTACTCTAACTGTATCTCCAGTTCTAAAGTGTGAAACGTCATCTTTTAATTGTTCTTTTTCAATATTTTTAATAATTTCATAACTGTTCATATTTGTGACCTCCTATTATATTTAGATGTTCTTAATAAGCATGTATCAGAGGACCATCCATCTCACAAGTTCTAATATTACCACAGCTTTATATAGTTTGCAAGCTATTTTTCATTATTCTTATAATTTTCTAAAAACTTTTTATCTTCTTCAGAGAGATTTGCATTTTCAAGTAAATCTGGACGCATTTGTTTAGTCCTGATTAAAGAATTCTGCCTACGCCACTGATCAATCCTTTGATGATGGCCTGAGAGTAATACCTCAGGTACACTTTTATCCATAAAAGTTGCTGGCCTAGTATATTGTGGATATTCTAACAAATTATCATGAAATGTTTCAAATTCAGCTGACGCATCATTACTTAGAACACCTGGTACTAGTCTAGAAATAGCATCTATCATTACCATTGCAGGCAATTCTCCACCTGTAAGCACATAGTCTCCAATGGAAATGTGGTCTGTTACTATCATTTCTAGCACTCTTTCATCAACACCTTCATAATGTCCACATAGAAAAATTAAATCTTCTTCTTTAGAGAGTTCCTCTGCAAGACCTTGGTTAAACACTTGGCCTTGAGGAGTTAGATATATGACTCTTGGTGGCTTATTACTAGTCCCAATCTTATCTGAAATAGCCTTATAAGCCCTGTAAATTGGTCCTGGTGCCATAACCATACCAGGTCCTCCGCCATAGGGATAATCGTCTACTTGATTATGTTTGTTTTCAGAATAATCACGTATATCAACTGTCTCTAATGATATTATATTGTTTTCCATAGCTTTTCCGGTGATACTTGTTGATAATCCTTGTTCTATCATATCTGGAAAAAGTGTAAGTACATGAAAATTCATATATTATCTCCTATCTATATTAAACCGTCAAGAAGATGTACTTTAATTTGCTTGTTTTCTAGGTTTATATCCAGGATGCATTGCTTAATTGCTGGTATTAATACTTCTTTGCCCTCTTCAGTTTTAACTACATAAACATCATTAGCACCAGTAACAATAATATCAATTAATACTCCTAAATCTTCACCTTCATCTGTAATTACTTTGGATCCAATTAAGTCAGTAATAAAATACTCGCCTTCTTCAAGCAATACTGCATTTTCTCTAGTAACAAATAAGTCTTTGCCTTTATATTTTTCAATATCATTTATATCATCAATATCTTTAAACTTTAAGATAACTTGATTTTTAAAATACTTGACATTTTCAATTTCTAAGTTTATTTTTTCTTTCCCTGTATCTAATATAACTTCGTCTAATATATCAAATCTATCCATATCATCTGTCATAGGAAACACTTTAACTTCACCGCGTAAACCGTGAGTTGTGCTAATTACCCCAACTCTTAACAAATCTTCCATATTCTTCTCCTCAAAAATGATAGTTCTTTTAAAAACAACGAAGTTTGACATATCAAACTTCGTTGAAAATTGTTTAGTCTACTATATTTACAATAACCTTTTTATCGTCTTTAATTGCTGCTGCTTTAGCAAGTGTACGAATACATTTTGCTATTCTACCATTCTTACCAATAACTTTACCCATGTCATCATCAGCAACTCTTAATTCGACAACTATTGTATTATCAGTTTCTGTCTCACTAACTTCCACTGATTCTGGGGCATCAACAAGTGCTTTAGCAATAACGTCTACTAATTCTTTCACTGAGTTTCACCTCCATAGGTGTGACTACTTTATAATACCTGTTTGTTTAAATAATCTAGCAACTGTTTCAGTAGGTTGTGCACCGTTAGATAACCAAGTCTTTGCAGCCTCTTCATCTACAGTAACTGAAGCAGGGTTTGTTCTTGGATTGTAAGTACCAATTTCAGCTATATTTCTACCATCTCTTGGAGAACGGGAGTCAGCAACTACTATTCTATAGTAAGGAGCATGTTTTTTGCCCAATCTTTTTAATCTTATTTTTACTGCCATGATCATTCACCTCCTTATAAGTGTATCTACTTATTAAGTTATAACAAAATGTTATATTTTATATTAAGTTTGTTAAACCAAACAATAAGCTTAGAATTTGAAAGGTAGATTAAACTTACCCCTACCCTTTCCTTTACCGCCAAGCATGCCTGAATATTGTTTCATAAGCTTTCTTGACTGTTCAAATTGCTTTATTAATTTATTAACTTCACCAATGTCTACTCCAGCACCTTTTGCTATTCTTCTTTTTCTTGATGGATTAATAACATTGGGATTTGTTCTTTCCTGCAAAGTCATTGAATAAATAATTGCTTCTACTCTAGAAAGATCTCCTTCATCTACTTCAAGATTTTGCATTTGACTTCCCATACCAGGAAGCATCTTAAGGATGTCATTAATTCCACCCATTTTCTTAACTTGTTCCATTTGTTCTAGGAAATCATTGAAGTCAAATTCTGCCTTCTTTAACTTTTGTTCTAATTCCTTAGCCTTATCATCATCCATATCTATACTAGCTTCTGCTTTATCAATTAAGGTTAGGATATCTCCCATTCCTAATATTCTAGAAGCCATACGGTCAGGATAAAACTGCTCTAAATCAGATATTTTCTCACCCATACCAACATATAGAATTGGACGGCCAGTTACAGCACGAATTGAAAGAGCTGCACCACCTCTTGTGTCACCATCAAGCTTTGTTAAGATAACACCATCAGTTCCTATCTTCTCATTAAAAGATTTTGCAACATTTACTGCATCTTGACCTGTCATTGAGTCAACTACTAATATAGTTTGGTCTACATCAACATTTTCTTTGATTTCTATAAGCTCAGTCATCATATCTTCATCAATATGTAAGCGACCTGCAGTATCAAGAATTATTACGTTATTATTGTTGGTTTTAGCATGTTCTACAGCTGCTTTCGTAATATCGACAGGCTTATGTTTGTCTCCCATGGAAAAGACTGGGACTCCTACCTTGTTACCATTTACTTGAAGCTGTTCTATAGCTGCTGGACGGTATATATCACAAGCTACTAAAAGTGGTTTTCTACCTTTATCTTTAAACTTTGATGCAAGTTTAGCTGTTGTTGTTGTTTTACCAGCACCTTGAAGACCACACATCATGATTATTGTGATTTCATTAGTAGGCTTCATGGATATTTCTGTTGTTTCAGAACCCATTAACTTAACTAATTCTTCATTAACAATTTTTATAACCATTTGCCCAGGTGTTAGGCTCTTCATTACATCTTGACCTATGGCTCTTTCTTCTACATTATTAATGAAGTCCTTAACAACTTTATAATTAACGTCTGCCTCTAACAAGGCAAACCTTACTTCCTTTAAAGCAGCTTTAACATCAGCCTCTGTTAACCTGCCCTTACTTCTTAAATTTTTAAATGCATTTTGCAGTTTTTCAGTAAGGTTATCAAATGCCATGGAAACCTCCTTATAGGTTCTCTACTCTTTATACTGAGAATTATGTGTTAATTAGTTTACTCCTAAATATAAGTTAAATCTATAAACTATAGTTCCTGCAATATCTCATTTGTTAAATCATTAATTTTATCAAGGGTATTTTGAAACTTTTTATTTGATTTACTATTCTCAGTATCTATTAGTTTTAATTCATCTATATAATCTTGTATTTGATTAATTTTTTCTTTTATGCTTTTAAATTTCTTAACTAAGTGTAAAGAATCTTCATATTCACGTATCTTTTTACTAGATCTTCTAACAATATCGTAGATTCCTTGTCGGGTAATTCCCTTTTGTTCAGCTATCTCTGTTAAAGATAGGTCATTTAAAATGTATTCTTCAAAAACATCCTTGTTTTTATCAGTTAGCAAATCACCGTAGAAATCGTATAGTCTGGACAATTCAATTGTTTCCTGCATCTTTTCATCAATTTTAATGGTTTCTCTGATTTTAGAAGCATTGTTATTTTCTTTATTGTCTAGATCCATCTTAACACCACCTAATTGCTTAATTACATTTATCTATTTTAAATGTTTTAAAGACGCTGTCAAGTCTTTTTCTTTACAGTAGCAAGTATACAAAAATATCCCTGACTTGTCAAGCTTTTTTTATTTATTCTAATGCTAAATATTAGTAAAAATCAAAAACTTATAAATTATAATTTCTATTCTTTTGATA
>CAZXSM010000002.1:24329-69554 GCA_964643255.1 uncultured Lachnospiraceae bacterium | reverse complement strand
AAACAAGCTAGTTAACTTGACATTTATCAAATTAAAGTATAAAATTTATTTGTTGTATTAAATAATAAGATTTAATAATTAAAAAATTGAATAAGGAGGTGCTACTGTGCAGGATATCTTTATATTAATCATTGCAGTGTTAGTTACCGCAGTAATTGTTGCTATCCTTTTTTGGAATCTTGCTATAACTTATCGCAAGAAGACATATGAAGAAAAAGTTGGTACGGCTGAAGAAAAATCAAGGCAAATTATAGATGATGCCATGAGAACAGCTGAAACTACTAAAAAGGAAACATTACTAGAAGCTAAAGAAGATGCTCTTCGGAGAAAAAACGAGCTTGAAAAGGAAACTAAAGAAAGACGCAGTGAAATACAGCGCTATGAAAAAAGAGTAATAGCCAAAGAAGAATCTCTGGACAGGAAAGCGGAAGCACTTGAAAGGAAAGAATCAAAACTAGCTGATAGAAATGAAAAAGTAGGTCATAAAGAAAAAGAAATAGAAGAAATATATGATCAACAAACACTTCAGTTAGAGAAAATTTCCGGATTAACCTCCGAACAAGCAAAAGAATATCTAATAAAAACTGTTGAAAACGATGTTAAACATGAATCTGCATTATTAATCAAAGAATTGAATAATAAAGCAAGGCAAGAAGCCGATAAAAAGGCCAAAGAAATAGTGGTAACAGCAATACAAAGATGTGCAGCAGACCATGTGTCAGAAACTACAATTTCTGTTGTACAACTACCTAACGATGAGATGAAAGGAAGAATAATCGGCCGTGAAGGACGTAATATTCGTACACTAGAGTCTCTTACAGGAGTTGATTTGATTATTGATGATACGCCTGAAGCTGTGATTTTATCTAGCTTTGATCCCATAAGAAGAGAAGTTGCTAGAATAGCATTAGAAAAGTTAATAATCGATGGTAGAATTCACCCAGCCAGAATAGAAGAAATGGTTGAAAAAGCTAATAAAGAAGTAGAAACATCTATTAAAGAAGCAGGAGAAGAGGCAACTCTAGAGGTTGGAGTGCATGGAATCCATCATGAGCTTGTACGCCTATTAGGTAAGATGAGATATAGAACAAGTTATGGGCAAAACGCCCTTAACCATTCTATAGAAGTAGCTCATCTATCTGGATTGCTAGCTGCAGAAATCGGTGTTGATATAAGATTAGCTAAAAGAGCAGGTTTACTTCATGATATTGGTAAGTCTGTTGACCATGAGGTTGAAGGTTCTCATATTCAGATTGGTGCTGATTTATGCAGAAGATACAAGGAATCACCAACGGTTATTAATACCGTAGAATCACACCATGGTGATGTTGAACCAGAAACTCTAATTGCATGTATAGTTCAAGCTGCTGACACTATATCAGCTGCTAGACCAGGTGCAAGAAGAGAAACATTGGAAACATATACTAATAGGTTAAAACAGTTAGAAGATATTACAAACAGCTTTAAGGGAGTAGAAAAGTCTTACGCTATCCAAGCAGGTAGAGAAGTTCGTGTCATAGTTATACCAGAACAGGTAAGTGACGACGATATGGTATTACTTGCAAGAGATGTGACTAAAAAGATAGAATCTGAACTTGAATATCCAGGACAAGTTAAAGTTAATTTAATTAGAGAGTCCAGAGTTTCAGATTATGCGAAATAAGTAAGAATTATTTTTACAATTTAAATAGCTAAAACCTTTGTGGTTTTAGCTGTTTTTTTTTTTGATGAATATTGTGATATGTAAATAAAATTCTAAAAATGTTTTGTTTACTGTCCTAAATGGTGTAAACTAGTAATTAAATAGTATATTTTGTAACTATAAGCCAGGTATTTACACTTTAGTAAATGTAAATATATTATTTATACTAAAGAAATTAAAAACAAGAGGATATAAGATGAAAAGACCAATATTTTCAAAATTAAAAGACAAGAAGAATATTGTATTAGTTGTTATTACAATAATAATATTTTGCATGCTTATAATCAGTATTTATGCAATGAATTATTATAGAAAAAAACTAACTGGTTCAGAAATAATTAATTCTGAAGAAGATACCAAAGTATATTCAATGCATTATGCTTTAATATTAGACAATTCATATAATTCCTTTGGAGAGTCTATATTTGAAGGAGCAAAGCTCAAAGGTGAAGAGCTTGGAGTTTATGTAGATAACTTTGGAGACAATCTCCTTTCAACATACTCTGTTAATGAGAGGTTAAAAATGGCAATAGCTTCTAAAGTAGATGGAATTATTGTTCAAGCAAATACAGATAAGGAAGTTAAAGACTTAATTAACCAAGCAGTTGCGGAGGGTATACCAGTTGTTACGATTTTAGATGATGCTCCCCTTAGTGATAGGATTAGTTTTGCGGGAGTAAACCAATATCAACTAGGTAAGTACTATGGAAACCAAATCCTAAAAATCATTAAAAATAGTGACAGGGGTTTTATTAATATTAAAGTATTAATAGGTGCAAATGAGAAGGAAAAGGGTTCAGAAATCTTGTTTTCAGGTATAAAAGATTGTTTGCTTTTGGATAATATAAAAATTGAGCCTGTTGCAATAGAAAGACAAAGCGCATTTAGCTCTGAAGAGACAGTACATAATATAATTACGGATGCAAAAAGTCCTCCTGATATAATTGTATGCTTAAACATGACTGATACAATTAGTGCCTATCAAACTGTAGTTGATTATAATATGGTAGGCCAAGTAGAAATTATAGGTTACTATAATTCAGAAAAAATACAATCAGCTATTAACAAAAACATTATAGACTCTACCATTGTAATTAACACAAAACAATTGGGACAACATAGTGTGGAGATGTTAAGTGAGTACCTAATGTCTGGCATAATAAGTGAATATGTTACCATCGACATTGATATTGATGAATAATTGCTAGAAAGGATACGTTTTCTAATGTTAAATAAGATAAAACAAAAAATAAAAGATACATCTATAGCTAGCAAATTAATTGTATTATTTTCGATAATTACAATTTTCACTTATAGCATAAATATTTCCATGTATTGGAACATAAATAAATCAATTCAAACTATTGATAAGGTTTTTGTAAGCCATGCAAACTTAAATGAACTAAGAGCTACATTAGAAAATATACAGCAATATATGTACGAATATCTGAATACAAAAAGCTCTGATGCCCTTGTAAATTATTATATTAATCATGATAAATATAATAACTTTCTATCTGAACTCAATAATACAATAACCGATAATGAAGTAGACTTAATGGAAAGAAATATTCGAAATATGTCTGCTAGGTATCTGGAGGTTTCAAACTTAGGTATACAAGCAAAAAGGGGAAGAAACATTGAAAGTTACAAAGAATATTTTGATACTGCCAGTGAGTTATACACATACATAAGTGTTAATATAGATACACTAAATTTCGAACAATTTGTCAGTAATTCATCAAGCTACTATAATTTGCTAGAATCCTTAAGATACCTACAAATTATCAATATAATTATTTTGTTTATAATAGGAATAACAAGTCTCTTTCTTATAATCATAGCAACAAGAAGTATTGCAAGGCCTTTAAAGAAACTTGCTAATCAAGCCAATGAAGTAGCTAAAGGAAACTTTGATATTGAGTTTGATGACAACTTAAGTAATGATGAAATTGGAGTTGTATCAAAGGCTTTTAAAAAAATGATAATTAATATTCAGAAATATATAAAGCAAATTAAAGAAAATATGGAAAAAGAGGCTAAACTTAAGGAAAATGAATTACTAATGAAAAACCATCTTAAGGATGCTCAATTAAAATACTTACAAGCACAAATCAATCCTCATTTCTTATTTAATACTTTAAATGCTGGAGTACAATTATCATTAATTGAAGGTGCTGATCAGACAAGTTTATTTATTGAAAAGACAGCAGAATTTTTCAGGTATAATATTAATAAGATGAATGTAGATGCAAGTTTAAAAGAAGAAATAGACTTAGTTGATAATTACATATATATAATGAGTATTCGTTTATTTGAAAAAATCAACTTCATTAAGAATATTGATGAATCACTATTAGATATAAATGTTCCTAGCATGATTCTTCAACCTATTGTTGAAAATGCTCTAAACTATGGAATTCGAGACATTGAATGGGAAGGAAAAATCGAATTAAGTATATATAGGCATGAAAATAATGTTTGTATTAGTATATATGATAATGGTAAAGGAGTATCTAAGGAACAAATAGATGACATTATGAAGGGAAAACCTCGAAAGGCTGACTTAGAAACTACATCAAACGGAATAGGATTAAAAAATGTAATAAAACGTTTAAGGCTATATTATGACAGAGATAATGTTTTGTCTATTAATAGTGATGGAAAAGGGAAGGGAACTGAAGTTAAAATATATATACCAATTGACCATGATAATTAATTAAAAAGCAAGTATACAGCAAAGTAGAGGAACAAGCAGAAAATTAGCTAGATAATGCAAATATATGGGGAATCAATTATGAATAACAAAAAATATAGAGTTTTAATCGCAGATGATGAGGGAATAGTAATAAAATCCTTATCCCTAATTATAGGTAGAGAATTTGGAGACACATGTCTTATAAATAGTGCAAAAACAGGTAGACAAGTTATAGAGATAGCAGAAGAGTTTAGACCGGACATTGTGTTTATGGATATTCAAATGCCAGGAATTAATGGTATTCAAGCCATAAAAGAGATACAGAAGAATAACAAGTACACAGTTTTTATTATTATATCTGCCTATGATAAGTTTACATATGCCCAAGAAGCTATAGGTCTGGGTGTTTTTGACTATCTAACAAAACCTACAAATAAAGATGAAATTATAGAAACATTTAAAAGAGCAATAGATAGTGTTGATAAAGAAAGAGAAAAAAGAAGTGATGAGCTAAAGATAAAAGAAAAACTCGAAACAGTAATTCCTATTATTGAAAATGGAATGATTTACTCTATCTTGTTTCAAGATACCTATCCTGCAGAAATAAAAAACTTTAAAAATCTCTTAGGTATAGATTACAATTATGGCTATGTATTTATTATTCAATATGGAGACTTAAATGAAAAGGGTATGCTAGATAATCCGGTAGGCACAAGTGTAAAAGCCCAGGGTTTCTATCCAACCCTAAAAGAAATTACAAAAGGATATTTTAATGATGGAATTATGGGTCCTGTTATGGTTAATCAGGTTATTGTAGTGGTTCCAACAATAGAATCAGAGATCACTTATAGTGAAAGAGCTAATATTATAAATAAGACAAGAAAATTAAGTAGGGATTTAGGATATCATATTGATATAAATTTTAGAATTGGAATAGGAGATGTTGAAAAGTTTGCTGACTTAGCAAACTCATATAAGCAAGCAACATATGTATTAAAAGAGAACAATGGAAAAGTAGCCCATATAAAAGATATATCAGCAAATTTAAATCAAGAAATAGACTATCCTGAAAAAGCCAAAAAAGATATTATGGCAGCCTTAAGTGCAGGTAATTTGGTAAGGGCAAGAATTGAAAGCGAATACTACATAGATTGGATGATAACAAATTTTAGTGAGAAGGATTTTAATATAAATATAAAAATATACGAAACATTACTTTATTTTGAAAATAAAGCCTACCAACTAGGTGTTAATTCTTATGATTTCATTAATAGAGGAAACTATTTAGATGAAATTATTCAAATACAATCAGAAGAAGACTTAAAAAATTACTTTCTTGAAAAGATAATTAAAATAGGAACAAGTATAATAGCAAAAAAAGAGACAGACATAAGCAGTGCTATTAAGGAAGCGAAAGAATACATTTTAGAAAATTACAAAAGAGATATCTCTTTAGATGATGTTGCAGAAAAGATAGACATTAGTCCATATTATTTTAGCAAGTTATTTAAAGAAGAAACTGGAGAGAACTTTATAGATTATTTGACTAGTTTACGTATTATCAAGGCGGAAGAACTGTTGAAAAATAGTGATATCAGTATAAAAGAAATATGCTTTGAAGTAGGTTATAGAGATCCTAATTATTTTAGTCGTATTTTCAAAAAAAATATAGGTATAACCCCCACTGAATTTAGGGAAAGTGTATTTTAGGAGGTATTATGAAAAAAAACTCATTTAAATTATCTACAGTATTGTTGCTTTTAGTTCTGCTTATGGGGTGCAGTCCAGAAGTAGTAGAAAGTGATACAGGAATTCAAAAACAAGAAGATAAGGTTCAAATAGGATTAACATTTGAATCTTATGTAATTGAAAGATGGCAAAAAGACAGAGATGTATTTGTATCAACTGCAAAGGAATTAGGCGCTGATGTCAATGTTCAGGCAGGTAGTGGTAGTGTTAGTGAGCAAATAAAGCAAATCGAATATTTTGTGGAAAAAGGAATGGATGTAATAGTAATTATTGCATCAGACTCCGATTCACTTTCTGATGCAGTTAAAAATGCAAGGAATAGTGGTGTTAAAGTTATTGCATATGACCGTTTAATAAGAAATGCAGATGTTGATCTGTTTGTATCAATTGATAGTGAAGCGGTAGGGAGGCTAATGGCAGAATCTATAGTAAATTCAATCCCAGAAGATGGTAAGATATCAATAATATTAGGACCTCTTACTGATCACAATGTAGTCTTGTTAGAGGAAGGAATTAATTCAGTATTAGAAGAGACAAATATAGAAGTTGTTTATAAAGACTATGCTGAAGGCTGGTTTGCCGAACAAGGTTTTACCGCTGTTAATGAGACTTTTGAAATTACAGATAGTATTGACGGTATTATATGTGGTAATGATGATTTGGCTAACAATGCAATAAGGGCTTTATCGGAACATAGGATGGCAGGCCAGGTTGCTGTAGTAGGACAGGATGCTGACTTAATTGCTTGCCAAAGAGTAGTAGAAGGTATTCAAACAATGACAGTATATAAACCAATTGGCAAACTAGCTAGTATTGCGGCTGAATCTGCAGTAAAACTTGGCCAGGGGGAAGAACTTGATACAGAATATAGTATTAATGATGGTACATATGAGGTCCCTTACATAAAACTAGAGCCTGTGGCTGTAACAAAAGATAATATTGATCAAGTGATTATTGATAGTGGATTTCATCTAAAAGAAGACGTGTATTTAAACACTAGTGAATAAAGAACAGGATTTTTTTAATAACAATAAAATGCTATGATTTGGAAAATCATAAACTCAAAACATTATTTTAAAGATTTTAACAATTTAGTCCTACCTCCTTTATGATATATTGACTGTGTAACATACAAAGATATATATATGAAGGAGGATTTTTTTATGGGAAAAAAATTATGGACCGCAATTGTTTTAATGGTACTAGCTTTAACATTAGTAGCATGTAGTGGTGATAGTAAAACCACAGGAGGAAGTGGAGATAAGTCAGATATTAAAATTGGTATAGCAATGCCAACAAAAGACTTACAACGTTGGACACAAGATGGGGATAACATGGAAGCTGCATTTAAAGAAGAAGGCTATCAAGTTGATAGACAATATGCCAACAACAATATTGGTACACAGCTTTCACAAATTGAGAACATGATTACAGGTGGTTGTGATGTTTTAGTAATAGCACCTATTGATGGAAATGCTCTAGGCCCTGTTCTTGAAAAAGCTAAAGAAGCAGATATACCGGTAATTGCTTATGACCGTTTGATTATGGAGTCAGATGCAGTTACATACTATGCAACATTTGATAATTACAAAGTTGGTCAAATACAAGGTCAATATATAGAAGAAGCTCTAGACTTAGAAAACCAAGACGGACCATTTAATATTGAATTATTTACAGGTCCAACAGATGATAATAATACTTACTTCTTCTTTGATGGAGCTATGGATGTACTACAGCCATACATAGATGATGGAACATTAGTTGTTGTATCTGGTCAAACAGAACTTGCAGAAGTTTCAACTCTTAACTGGTCAACAGAAGAAGCTCAAAAAAGAATGGAAAACATTATAACAGGTTTTTATGCTGATGGTACAGAACTAGATGCTGTTCTTTCATCTAATGACTCTGTTGCACATGGTATTGCAAACGCATTACTTGGAGCAGGTTATGAAGCAGGTAATTTCCCTATAATAACAGGTCAAGACTGTGATATTACATCAGTTAAGAATATTATTAGTGGAACACAGGCTATGTCAGTATTTAAAGATACTCGTACACTGGCTTCTTCAGTTGTTGATATGGTAAATGCAATTGCTGCAGATGGAGAAGTTCCTGTAAATGATACTGAAACTTATGACAATGGAACAGGCGTTATTCCTACATTCTTAAGTGAACCAGTTTTCGCAGATATTAATAACTACGAAGAAATATTAATTGACTCAGGCTACTATACTGAAGATCAATTGAAGTAAATAAGTGAACGAAGATATAGAATAACTAATAGGTGGACTTATTTATATGTCCACCTATTAATAAAGTAAGGAGGAGTTGGATGTCAAATTATATCTTAGAAATGAAGAACATAACAAAACTTTTTCCTGGAGTTCGTGCACTAGACAATGTTAATCTTCAAGTAAAAGAAGGAGAAATTCATGCCCTTGTCGGAGAAAATGGAGCTGGCAAGTCTACTTTAATGAATGTCTTAAGTGGTGTTCATCCCTATGGTAGCTACGAAGGAGATATACTTTTTAATGGACAGGAGTGTAGATTTAAAGGGATAAACGATAGTGAAGAAAAGGGTATTGTTATTATACATCAGGAATTAGCATTAATACCTTATTTAACGATAGCAGAAAACGTGTTTTTAGGAAATGAGAGAGGGAGTAAATTAGCTATAGATTGGGAAGAAACCTGTAGTGAGACAGATAGACTTTTAGATATAGTAGGTCTTAACGAATCATCTCGTACTCAAGTAAAGGATATTGGTGTTGGTAAACAACAGATGGTTGAAATTGCCAAGGCCCTATCAAAGGATGTAAAACTCTTGATATTAGATGAGCCAACTGCATCATTAAATGAACAAGATTCAAGACAATTATTAGATTTATTACTACATTTTCAAGAAAAGGGCTTAACTTCTATAATTATATCTCATAAATTAAACGAAGTTTCTTATGTTGCAGATAATATAACAATACTTCGAGACGGAGCAACTATAGAAACATTAGATAATAAAAAGAAAAAAGTTGATGAAGATAGAATTATAGTAGGCATGGTTGGCCGTGAATTAGGAGATCGTTATCCAAAACGAACAGGTGTGGAGATTGGCGATGTGAACTTTGAAGTAGACAATTGGACAGTTCATCATCATCTTGATCAGGACCGTAAAGTGGTAGATAATGTATCCTTAAATGTTCATAAAGGTGAAGTTGTTGGAATTTCTGGTCTAATGGGTGCAGGACGCACAGAGCTTGCAATGAGTATCTTTGGAAAAAGTTATGGGACTAATATTAGTGGTACTATAAAAATAAATGGTCAAGAAGTAGAACTTAATACTGTTAGACAGGCTATTGATGCAAAACTAGCTTATATAACAGAGGATCGAAAAGAAAATGGACTTATAATATCAGATACTATACGGCTAAATACTACCCTAGCTAATCTCAAAAGAGTCAGTGATAAGGGAGTTATAGATAGTGATTTTGAGGTTAAAGCATCTAAAGATTATGCGGATAGAATGAATACAAAATATAGCACAGTAGAACAACATGTTGGAACATTAAGTGGTGGGAACCAACAAAAGGTACTATTAGCCAAGTGGATGTTTACTGAGCCTGAAATTTTAATTCTTGATGAACCTACAAGGGGTATTGACGTTGGTGCAAAGTATGAAATTTATACTATTATAAATGAACTAGTTAGTGAAGGTAAGTCAATAATTTTAATATCTTCTGAAATGCCAGAATTACTAGGTATGTGTGATAGAATTTATGTTATAAATGAAGGTAGGCTGGTTGGAGAGTTTACTCAAGAAGAAGCAACACAAGAAAAGATTATGTCATGTATTTTAAAAACCAGCAAAGGAGTCTAAAGTATGAGTAAAGTAAAAGATATATTAAAAAATAATGCAATGTTAGTAGCATTACTAATAATTACAATAATTTTTGCGATTAGCACTAATGGTATACTGCTTGTACCACAAAACATCTCCAATTTAATTGCTCAAAATGGATATGTTGTAATACTTGCAATCGGTATGTTAATGTGTATTTTAACTGGCGGTAATATAGACCTTTCTATTGGTTCTGTGGTTGCACTTATAGGCGCCCTTGCAGGAAAATTAATGGTTACCAACGGTGTTAATGTATACCTAAGTATTGTGATTTGCCTAGTGGCAGGTCTAATAATTGGTATATGGCAAGGATTTTGGATTGCCTATATACGTATACCAGCATTTATTGCAACACTTTCAGGAATGTTATTATTTAGAGGTATTGCTCTGATAATTCTAGATGGTCTTACAATATCACCATTTCCAAGCAATTATTTAAATTTATTTAATAGCTTTATTCCAGACCCATTTGGAGATGGAAGTATTAATCTATTAACAATTATTGTAGGAGTGATAATTGTCATAGGATTTATCCTATATCAAATAAGCAAACAAAAAAACAGAGCTGCTAAAGGATATGAATTAGAAAATAGAAACACATGGATTTCAAAAGTTCTTCTTATTTCATTAGTGATTTTAGCACTAACTTACTCACTGGCGCAACATAAGGGTATACCAGTAATATTAATATTATTAATGATAATAATACTAGCATACAATTATTATTTATCTAATACAGTAACAGGACGTTACTTCTATGCAGTAGGTGGTAATGAAAAAGCCGCCAAGCTAAGTGGTATAGATACAAACAGAGTTTTATTTAGAGCATATGTAAATATGGGGTTTTTAAGTGCTGTTGCTGCACTAGTAGTTGTAGCAAGATTTAATTCAGCTTCACCGACTGCAGGTCAAAGTTATGAGATGGACGCAATAGGAGCATGTTACGTAGGTGGGGCATCAGCTTATGGTGGTATTGGTACTGTACCTGGAGTTGTTATTGGTGCAATATTCATGGGTGTACTAAACAATGGTATGTCAATTATGGGTATTGATGCTAACGTACAGATGGCCATTAAAGGTTTGGTTTTATTAGCAGCTATTGCATTTGATGTGATAACTAAGAGACAGGATACAGAGTCCTAATTAATACATAAGTGACTTATATAAATTATAATTTAACGGCTAAAACCTTTGTGGTTTTAGCCATCTTTTTAATCTTTATCATTATATCTTTATCAAGTTTGATAGGCATTACAGCCTGTATATCAATAATTTCATATAAAACTACAAACAAATAAACTTTATCTAGGCAAAGTTTTAATACTTTAAAGTGAAATACTTGTAAATTTTACTTGCTTTATTTATCACTATATAATAAGATGTCTAAAATAATGTTTTAATTAATGTTAAAAGTTAAAAAGATATAAACAAGACTAGGGTTTATATAAATATTAATATTATATTAAAATATAAGATGATTAAATGAGATGAACTTTATTATAGGAGGAATATAATGTCGTTAGAGTTATCAAGAAAAGCAGGTAATGTAAAGCCGTCATCAACCCTTGCCATTACTGCAAGAGCTAAGGAATTAAAGGCAATGGGTATGGATGTTGTTGGATTTGGTGCAGGAGAACCAGATTTTGATACACCAGATAATATATCTAATGCGGCAATAGAAGCTATTAAGGCAGGATTTACTAGGTATACACCGGCATCAGGTACCAATGATCTTAAAAAAGCGGTATGTAAGAAACTAAAAGAATTCAATAAGATTGATTATAATGAAAATCAAATTGTTATAAGTAATGGTGGAAAACATTCATTAACTAATATATTTCAAGCCATATTAAATCCTGGTGATGAAGTTATTATTCAAACACCATATTGGTTAAGTTACCCTGAAATTGTTAAATTAGCAGGAGGCACTCCAGTTTTTGTAGAAACAACTAAAGACAATGACTTTAAAATTACTCCAGAGCAAATTGAGAAGGCTTGTACTGATAAAACCAAGGCTTTTATTCTTAATTCACCAAGTAATCCTTCAGGAGTTGTATACAATAAAGAAGAATTAGAAGAGATAGCTAGAGTAATAGTAGAAAAGGATATCTATGTTTTATCAGATGAGATATATGAGTATTTAGTATATGATGAAGCTGAGCATATAAGTATTGCATCATTAAATGAGGAAATATATAAGAGAACTATTACATGTAGTGGAGTATCAAAAAGCTATGCAATGACTGGTTGGAGAATAGGATATACGGCTTCTAGTCCTGAAATTGCTAAACTTATGAGCAGTGTTCAATCTCACCAAACCTCTAATCCAAACTCAATTGCTCAAGTAGCAGCAACAGAGGCAATTAATGGGCCTCAAGATTCAGTAGCTAATATGAGAAATGAATTTGATAAAAGAAGGAAATATATAGTTGATAGAGTGGAAAACATGCCTTACTTTGACCTAACTAATCCTAAAGGTGCATTTTATATATTTGTAGATTGTACAGATGTACTTGATAGGTCTTATAAGGGTAAGAAAATAGAGACAACTAGTAATCTTGCAGATATACTACTTAATGACTACCAAGTAGCAATTGTTCCCTGTATGGACTTTGGAAGTCCTGATTATATTCGTTTATCCTATGCGGTTTCTCTTGAGGAAATCAAAAAGGGTATGGACAGGATTCAAAGCTTTGTTGAAGGGCTTTAGAACAGAGATTTTGTAATAAGGAAAGATAATTTAATAAAAGAAATAATGGTGCTAGCTGACAAGCTTTGTTTGTTCAGTTAGCATTTTTGGTTTTTGGGAATCATGTTTGCTTTTGGAATATTTCTTGATTAGAAGACATAGTATTATACATAGTTTTGCTTAGAGAATATATTGAGGAGAAAGTGTATGAAATACATAAAAATGCTTCTGAAGAAATATGGAGAAAATTGGACAGGCTTAATAGTCTTTACTTTTGGGCTATTTTTAGGATTAGTTTTTTCTAGAGTATTAAGAAGATTTTATTGGGATGAGATTGATTTACTTAATGGGGCATATTATGAAATATTGATAAACATGGATATAGACTATAAGACTCTGAGAAAATATGTCTTATGGAAGGACTTTAAGAATTTTGCATTGATTTGGGGAATTTCCTTTACAAAGATAGGGATTAGTAGCCTGGTTCTTATCTTGTTGTATTATGGTATTTCAGCGGGTTTTTTTGCTTCAGTCATGATTATGGGATATGGGTTCAAAGGGATACTTTTAATTATAGGCTATACCTTTCCTCAAATTATAGTATATCTTGCGGTCTTGGTTTTATCTTTTCGTGGAGGATACTGGCTATGTAAGAATTTATATTATGATGGTTTGCGTAAAAGAAGTACATTAGAAATTGCAGGGAAATATGGAGTATTTATATTTGTCTTAGCTATATTTTTGGTCCTAGGAGCTTTACTTGAAACATATGTTGGATCCTTTGTCTTGATTAAGATAATTAGTATTTTAAATTAAAACAAGACTATTATAAAAAGTTGTAGTTATCACTTTTTATAATAGTCTTGTTAAATAGGTCATTCCTTATGATAATTTTATATTTAATAAATAGAATTATTTAAGTTTATCAGCTATTGAATAGATAAGCTTTTCTGATTCGTCCCATCCTAAACATGAGTCGGTAATTGATTTTCCATAAACATGTTCGTGGGTATCTTGCCTACCAGACTCGATATAACTTTCTATCATAACACCTTTAATTAAATTATTTAAACTGGAATTTATTGATCTGTTATACATGATTTCATTTACTATTCTAGGTTGTTGTGAATAATCCTTGTTAGAATTTGCATGGTTAACATCTATAATTAATGCTGGATTTTGTAAGTCTCTTTCTTGATATAGGTTGGATAACAATATTAAGTCTTCATAATGATAATTAGGAATAGACTGGCCGTGTTTATTAACAGCTCCCCTAATTATAGCATGGGCATATGGATTACCAGACGTTTGAACCTCATAGCCACGATATAGGAAAATATGTTGTTTTTGAGCGGCGACTATAGAGTTAAGCATAACATTAAAATCACCACTTGTAGGGTTTTTCATACCTGCAACACAATCCATACCACTTGCTACTAAACGATGTTGTTGGTTTTCAACTGAACGTGCACCTATAGCTACATATGATAGAATATCTGTCATATAAGATGAGTTTTCTGGATATAACATTTCATCTGCTGCCGATAGCCCTGTTTCTTTTAGAACACGTACATGAAGTCTTCTCATGGCAAGAATTCCTTCACTAACACTTGGTTTTTTATCAGGATCAGGTTGATGAGCTATACCTTTATAGCCCTCTCCTGTAGTTCTCGGCTTATTAGTATATATTCTAGGAATAATAATAACTTTATCTTTTACTTTTTCTTGTACTTTAGCAAGTTTATAAGCATACTCTAATACTGAATCCTCGTTATCTGCAGAACATGGACCAATAATTAGTAAAAACTTATCAGATTCTCCACTAATTACCTTTTTGATTTCTTTGTCTCTATTAAGTTTTACCAAAGCATCTGCTTCAGATATAGGATAAGTTTGTCTAAGCTCCGCTGGAGATATAATTTTCTTCTTATACTTAAAACTCATAACCATCCTCCTTATAATTTGTAGATTTAATTCTAAACCTAATAATATTATTAGTCAAGGCAGAATAATATTAATAACAAAGACATTGTAAGTACTTTTAATATAAATGAAGGTGGTTATTTGAAAAATAATAAAGAATTAAATTTCATATTAAATATAGTAATGAAAATACTTTTAATAATAGCTTTAATAGGTCTTATATGGTATCTAATAATTCCAAACTCATCTGTATATTATAAGAGTTATGTTTTTAAGCCCTTTTTTAATAGGTTAAATGAGAGGGATATAATTATGGTACCTGGTGAGACATTTAAATTAAGAGTACAAAGGGTTAATATTCGAGTAAAGTTTTCATCTTTAGATATAAAAGTTGCAGAAGTTACCCCCCTAGGAACAATTATTGCTTTCAGGCCTGGAAAAACCTTTATAAGGGTTAAATACAATGATAAGGAACTAAGATGTAGGGTAAGGGTCGTTAAGCTCAATAAGAAGGAAATAGAGCTTAAGGAAGGTGAGACTTATAGGCTGGACCTTAAGGGTACTAATATCTTTAATAAGATTAAATGGTCAAGCAGTGATAGTAAGGTAGTTAAAGTAAATAGATTTGGCAAGGTTAGAGCTATATCTAAAGGAAAGGCAGTAATTACAGCTAAGATTGGTGATAAGCATTTAAAATGCAAAGTAGTAGTTAAATAATCTGAAAACTCGTGAAGAATTGGTATAAAATTGCTTATCTTAGCTTAAGATATAATAAGAAATGTTGGACGTGAGAAGTTCATGAAAAGAATATTAAGTGTTATATTAACTGTGATTTTTATATTTACAGGTATATTTACACCTATTACTGTAATAGCTAGCCCAGAAGAAATTTCTGAAGATACAGAAAATACCGAAGTTACAGAAACTAAGGATATGGGTATAGAGATTGAATCAGCTTCAGCAGTATTAATTGAAGGATCCACAGGAGAAATTATATATGAAAAAAATATGAATGAGAAGCTGCCTCCTGCAAGTATAACTAAGATAATGACTATGTTGCTTATATTTGAAGCATTAGATGCAGGCGAGTTTTCCCTTCAAGATGAAATTTCAGTTAGCGAACATGCTGCATCCCTTGGAGGATCTCAGGTTTATCTTGAACCTAATGAAATACAAACTGTAGAAACCATGATAAAATGTATTGCTATAGCCAGCGCTAATGATGCAAGCGTGGCCATGGCTGAGTTTGTAGCAGGAACAGAAGAAGAATTTATTAGGAGAATGAATGAAAGGGCAAAAGAATTAGAAATGAATAATACCAACTTTGTTAATAGTTATGGTTTGGATGCAGATGGACATTATTCAACTGCACATGATATTGGGATAATGTCTAAAGAGTTGGTTACAAAATTTCCAGAAATAAGCGATTACTCAACTATCTGGATGGATACTATAATACATAAAACTAGAAAGGGTGAAAGTGAATTTGGCTTAACTAACACCAATCGTCTAGTCCGTTTTTATGATGGAATTACTGGCTTAAAAACAGGGTCTACAAGTTTAGCTAAGTACTGTTTATCAGCAACGGCTAATAGGGATGATATGGACTTAATAGCTGTAATTATGGCAGCCCCTACTACCAAGATAAGATTTAGCGAGGCTTCTAAATTACTTGATTATGGCTTTGCTAATTGTAAATTATTTAAGGATAATAATGATGATTTAGAAATAATTCCAATAGAAGTTGATTGGGGAGTTAAGGAAGAATTAATATATAGGGTTGATGATGAGTTTACATATTTGTGTATGAGAGATACTGATCCTGATAGTATCACTAAAGAAGTAAGGCTTTTAGAAGAAGTTCAAGCACCTATTAATGAAAATGATAGTGTAGGAGAAATTCTATATTATGCCAACAATAAGGAAATTGGTTCAGTTAATGTGGTAGCCGCAGAGACTATTGAAAAGGCGACATTTTTAGATTGTTTAAATAATGCTTTTTATAAGTTTATCCTGTCGCAAAACCTATAAAGTTATTAATAAAGTATAAAAATTAACATCCTGTTTGACAATATAGGTTTCTTTTTTGAATAAATGTGCCTTTATAATTACCTTACATTTTTCAAAATAGAGACCTTTTACATACTTGACTTTATACTTATTAGTTGTTAAAAAGTGTAATTGTAGTATAATGTAGCTAGTCTATTTATATAAATAGCAAAGTAAATTTTAGAAAAGTAAGACCAACTTATCATATTTGAGAGGTACAGAAGATATGAAATATATCATAATACTTTTAATACTTATTATATTATTTTTGATATATATAAAATATGAAAACACAAATCTTGAGATTACTAATTACAAGATAAAATCAAAGAAAATACCAGAAAAATTTTCTGGTATTACTTTTGTTGTAATAGCTGACTTGCATAACAATACGTTTGGTATCAATAACAAGAAATTATTCCAGGCAATTAACAAAATCAAGCCAAGTTTTATAATTATAGCTGGAGATATGATAGTAGGTAATAGAAATGAGGATTTTGTTGTTGCCACATCATTTCTTGAAAACTTATCTTCACAATATCCTATATATTATGGTCTTGGTAATCATGAACAAAGAATTATGGTACAAGGTAGACATTACAATGATAAGTGGGACCAATATATCAATAAGCTAGAAGAGTTAGATGTTAAGCTATTAGATAACCATACTCTTAAGTTAACAAAAGATGATGAGACCATATCTATAAGTGGGCTAACAATAGATTTATCCTTTTTTGGAAGAATCAATATACCTCAATTTAAAGATGGATATATTGAAAAATTAATAGGAAAATTGGATAAAGAATGCTATAATATAGTAATTGCACATAATCCTATTTACTTTGAGGAATATATAAAAAACAATTTTGATTTGATGTTATCAGGACATATGCATGGTGGAATTGTTAGGTTACCTTTTATAGGAGGCCTTATTTCTCCACAACTTAAATTGTTTCCTAAGTATGATGGAGGATGTTTTAAAAAAGGAGAACAAGTTATGCTTGTTTCTAGAGGACTAGGGACTCATACAATACCTGTAAGAGTTTTTAATAGACCAGAACTTATGACTGTAACTTTAGAAAGGGAGCAACTTCAATAATGGTAAACCAATTGATTCAGCTACTACTATTAATTCTGGCATCTATACTTGTTATGATATTACATGAATTACCCAAGGCTATTTATTTTGCTAATACATACAAACAAGATAGGCCATCATATAAAAAGAATATATTTGCCATTTATCAATATATTGACCCTATTGGTTTGATATTTTGTGTAACAGCTAATGCAGGATTTTCAAAACCATATGTATATAGGTTAAATGACAAGAAGAATAATAAAGCTATGAGTATCATTGGTTTTGCTTCTTTGTTATGTGTATTTTTCTTATCTATGTTATTACTTAATATAATGACTATAAATACAGTTAATATACCCTTTAAAGATGCCAGTTTATTTTACAAATTAGCATTTACATTTATATTATATATGGCTACAACAAGTATGGGGATGTTTCTTGTCAACTTGTTTCCGATAGCTACCTTTGATATGGGTTTACTAATTGCATCAAGGTCTTTTGATGCTTATAATTCAGTTGTTAAGAATGATTTTGCTATAAAAATTATTCTTTTGTTATTTTTGATGTTTAATATTTTACCTAATTTAACATTAATAATTATGAACATTTTTCTTATTACTTAAGTAAGGCAAGAAAGGTTATTATGAGTATATCAGTAAAATTAGAGGTATTTGAAGGCCCTTTGGACTTATTACTTCATTTAATAGATAAAAACAAAGTGAATATTTATGATATTCCTATTATTGAAATAACAGAACAATATATTGATTATATAAATGATATGGAATATAAGGATTTAGGCAGTATGAGTGAATTCTTAGTAATGGCAAGTGAATTACTTAGGATAAAGTCTAAAATGTTATTACCAAAAGATGAAGATGATGAAGATGACGAAGATCCGAGATATGAATTAGTTGAACGTCTTCTTGAATATAAGATGTTTAAGTATATTTCCAATGTTTTAAAAGATAAAGAAGTTAATGCATCAAAAACTATATTTAAAGAATCTACAGTACCAAAAGAAGTTTATGAATTCAAGGAAGAAGTTGATCCAGCCCAGTTAACTGATGGCCTTTCTGTAATGGATATCCACAAAACATTTTTATCCATAATGAAAAAACAGAAAGAAAAAATTGACCCTATACGTAGTAAATTTGGGGATATAGAGCAAGAAAAGGTTAATATGGCTGACAAATTAAACTTCATAGTAAATTATACTTATGACCACAAAAAGTATACATTTACTGACCTACTAACAGATAATATTAGCAAACAAGAATTGATAGTAACATTTTTAGGAGTATTAGAACTCACTAAAAGAGGACAAGTAGTAATTAAACAAAACAAGCTATTTGATGACTTTATTATCACTCGTACTGATAAGGCAATAAATAAAAATGAGGATAGTATTCAGACGGAGGCACTTTTAAGTGAAAATTAAAAGAGTAGAGGCAACTATAGAAGCAATATTGTATGCGACAGGGGATGCCGTTGAACTAAATAGTTTAGCACAATGTGTTGGACACGATAAAGAAACGACTAGAAGAATTATATATAAGATGATGGACAAGTATGACAGTGAAGATAGGGGCATTAAGATAGTTGAAATAGACAATTCTTTTCAAATGTGTACAAAGCCTGAGATGTACGAAGCTATAATTAAGCTTATTAATGTACCTAAGAGGCATGTCCTGACTGATGTCTTATTAGAAACCCTATCTATAATAGCTTACAAGCAACCTATTACTAGGGCAGAAGTAGAAGCAATTAGAGGGGTATCATGTATCCATAGTATTAATAAGTTAATAGAGTATAACTTAGTATGTGAACTTGGAAGAATGGATTCCCCTGGTAAACCAATATTATTTGGAACTAGCCAGGACTTCTTACGAAGCTTCGGATTAGAATCTATAGATGAATTACCAGAAATTAAGTCTGATAAAATAATAGACTTCAAAGAAAAAGTTAAAGAACAAGCCATAGAAGAATATCCAGATGAATTTGGCGAGGATTCAGACTTTGATGAAAGTAAACTAGAGATTGCCATAACAGAAGAACTTGCTGATTCAGAGAAAATCATTCATTCTGATGAAAAAGCTGCTAATGAAGAAGAATCGGAAAATATAGAAGTAAGTAGTGAAGTAGCTGGTAGTGAAGACGCAGGCATTGAAGAAGAGAATAATGAAGAAGTAGATAATGAAGAATAAATAGTTTGAATCTTATACATAATAGAATATATAAATATAAGTGTGTTTATCAAGAAAAACAAGTGCCACCAAGAGTATTGAAGTAATCAAAACTAATTTGATTACCTCAATACTCTTGGTGGCATTTTTTCTTCTCAAGATTTATCTAATATACAATTCCATATATAATACCATTTCCTAAGAAAAGGCTTCCATTGTAAGAATAAAAACATATATCTAAGGTAATAATACTAAAGTATTAGCCTAACTCCGGTAGAATATAGTAAGTTCCCAAACCTAAATTAAATATATGAAAGGACATTTTTATGACCCCTTTACATGACAGATACAACCGAATAATTGCAACAATATCAAAGGATTTAAATACTACAATTCAGACCGTCGATGCTTTAACTAAGGACTGCGATGATTTTGTTAAAAGACACTTTACAATTGGCGGTAAGAACAAAGTAGATATATATTTTGTATATATTGATAACATGGTAGACAAGACCTTATTAGAAGAAGATACACTTAGGTATCTAATATATGAAATGGATGAAATGCCCGATTCCGATCATTTAAATTATATTAAGAATAGGGGATTAAGATCAGCAGATGTTGCAGTAGCCGAAAATATGGCCGATGCCATGACATTTATATTTGGCGGAGATACAATGATATTTGTTGATGGTTATGATCAAGCTATTAGGGTATCGGTTAGGGGCATGTCTAGCCGGGGAATCCAAACAAGTGAGAATGAAGTGGCCCTTCGCGGTTCCAAGGAAGGTTTTACTGAAGCCTTATATTTAAACAGAGTCTTGCTAAGAAGAAGAGTTAAAGACTCTAATATGAAAATGAAACAGTTTAAGGTTGGGACCAGAACTCTTACTGATGTAGCCATGGTTTATCTAGATGGTGTAGTAGAACCAAAGATTCTTAAAGAAGTAGAAAGTAAAATTAAAGAATATAAAATTGATGGAATATTTGATAGTGGAATGCTAGAGCAATTAATGGAGAATAATCCACATTCTCCATTTCCGGAAATTCAAGCAACTGAAAGACCTGATAAGGCAGCTTCAGCAATTATAGAGGGAAGAATAGTAATAATAGTTGATAACTCCTCCACAGTTTTAATAATACCTGCCACCCTTAATTCCTTTTATCAGGCATCAGATGATACTTATAATAGGTGGCAGATTGCAACAGTAGTTAGAATACTTAGATATATAGGCTCATTTTTGACAATGTTCTTACCAGGTTTATATATAGCAGTGGTTAATTATCAACCTGAACTTCTATCACCGGCCCTTTCCTTATCTTTTGCAGCTGCCAGAGACGGGGTTCCATTTTCAGTATTGATTGAAGTTATAGTTATGGAACTAGCCTTTGAAATGTTATTAGAGGCAGGAGTAAGGCTTCCTGGACCTATGGGAAGTATGCTTGGAATAGTTGGTGGTTTAGTTATAGGTGATGCGGCAGTTAATGCTAATCTAGTAAGTCCTATGGTAGTTATTATAGTTGCCCTAACAGCAATTTCTGCTTTTACCATACCTAATGAAGCATTTGCCTCATCTTTTAGGATAATAAGGTTTTTCAGTATAATATTATCGGCTTTTTTAGGTTTGTACGGATTTGTATTGAGCTTAATGTTCTTACTAATTCATTTGGCAGGACTTAGTAGCTTTGGAGTACCTTATCTTTCACCATATGTTGGGTCAGGAATAAGAGGTGGTAGCGATGGTAGGGACTCTATAATAAGGTTTCCATTAAAGAAGATGACTAACCGTCCTTCCTTTGCTAGAGAAGAAGAAAGGGTCCGTTTGGTAAAAAACAAGAACAATCAAGCAAATAGTAATTAGATAATAGACAAAAGTATTTTATATGGAAGGTATAAGATGTATATAGATAATGAAAAGATTTCTCGCAGACAAATGAAAAGACTAATGGTCTTTAATGTATTTAGTATATCAGCCTTAATGATTCCTAGGATAGTAGTAGCAAATGCTGGCAGAGACGGTTTAATATCAATTATTATAGGATTGTTTCTAGCCCTTTTATTTATTATCTTTATTGGATTTATATCTAAACACATGTCTGGAAACTTTATGGAATATACAAAGAAAAAATGTGGTAGTATTATCGCTTATATAGTTGGGGCATTTTATATAATAAAATACTTTGCCTGCTTAGTACTATGTGGGCGTTTGTTTGCAGAAGTAATTGAAGAAACTCTTTTAGAAGATACAGATGTTAGGTTAATAATTCTTTTATTATTAATATTATCTGCATATTCTGCCTCTAAAGGATTTGAAGTTAGGGCTAGAATAACAGAAATACTTTACTTTATAGTTTTGATTCCTAGCTCGATTTTGCTAGTATTTGGACTGGCAAGTATTGACCTAGCTAACCTGCTACCATTATTAACAGAGTCAACCAGTGAGATTATATACGGAGGTTACCTAGTTTTTATTACATTTACAACCTTAGAGTTTCTCTTGTTTTCGAGTTACAATATTCAAGATAAGGCAGTTAAAAGCCCACCAGAGCATAAATACAATAGTAAACAAGAAAAGGCATTTAAGTTATTTAAGGATAGTAACTTAAATTATATATTAAATGCATTAGCAATAGTAGGCATAATAGATATACTCCTATATGTTGTGACTGTAGGTATTCTAGGGGTAAATGACACAAGAAGAAAGTTATGGTCTACAGTAAATATGATTCAGATTGTAGACATGCCAGGTGGCTTTTTGGAACGACATGATGCCCTTATGATTTCTATATGGATGCTAAGTATTTTCACACTTACTAGCGGATTTTTATACTATATGCTTACAATAAGTAAAGACATGTATAATCTAAAGTCTAAGAACTATATGATACTGCCATTTATACTTTTATTATTTGCAGCATGTAGTATTCCTCTGGATATAGAAGTATATTTCTGGTATTTTGAAAAGTACATGACCTTTATAGCAATGCCCGGTTCAATTATAATACCACTTATTATTGTAATTATCGGGAAGATAAGGGATTATACACAAATGGCCAAAAATAATATGAAAATAGGGAAAGAAAGAGGGAAAAGTGTTAGTAGATTAAGTCTTCTTGCTTTAATAATACTCATGTCTTTATTAACAGCCTGTAGCGACATGACAGAAATTGAAGATAGAAACTTTATTCAAGCTCTAGGTCTTGATTATCAAGATGGTCAAATAAGTTTATCCTTAGAATCTCCAGATTTACCTGCATATACAGATCAAGGTAGTAGCCAAGCAGAAGAAAAGGAAAAGTTAATCAAGGTAATGACAGGTAATGACTTCTACCAAATCGAAGAAGACTATATAAATGAAGGCAATAAAAGAATTGATTTTAGCCATTTACAAGTGATAGTATTTGGAAGAGGCCTACTAGAAAACAAGGAAACTTACTATGAATTTTTATCTTATGTGGAAAATCGTTATGAAATTAGTAGAAACACCTTAATATTTATGTCAGATGCAAGTGCAGAAGACATAATGAATATGAATGGTAAAGTTGAAAAGGGTATAGGAAATCACCTGCATCAATTATATCTTATAAATGTAAATAATAAAGGAAGAGAAAAGGTGAAACTTCAAGATCTTCTCTTAAGCAAAAATGAAAGTAATCTTGTGGCTAAAACACCTATAATAGCCCTAGAAGATGAAAGTGTTGTAGTTAATGGTAATGGCTTCATAAAGGACGGTATATTGGCCTATGAAACAGGAAAAGATGAAAATGAATATATTAATATGGCAAAAGGCTATGGAGATAGTAGTCGGTTTTTTATAGAAGATGAGTCTGGAAATGTAAAGTATAGTCTTAAAATTAATAAGATAGATCAAACTATAGAATTTGATCAAGTAGATAATAAACCTTTTATGGTTCTTAGAATAGATGGAGATGGGGAATTAGAGAGGGGTTTAGAAAAACTAGGAAACCGACTTGATGCTTCATATAAGGAAAACTTGGAACAAATAAACTTTGAATGTAATGCTTATATGGAGTATAGGATAGGAGCACTTATTGAAGAAATATCAAAAGAAAATCATGTAGACTTTCTTAATTTGTATAGGCGGACATATGGGCATAAGGATTTATGGTTAGACTATAAAGACAAAAATGATGAATTTCTTGATGACTTGGATTATACTGTAGAGGTTAGGCTTGGATTGTAAGAGACTAACCTCTATCCATCTTGTGTAATAAATCTGATAGATTGATTTTTTCTCTAAGATAAAGTAAAATCTAATTAACTTATAGATATTGATAATTAGAGAGGAAACTAATGATTTTTGAAGCAGATAACTTAAATCTTAAACAGATTGCTGATTCTGGCCAATGTTTTAGGATGAATGAAATAGATGATAATACATATAGTTTGATTGCTTATAATAGATACACTACTCTTAAGCAAATCAATGAGACTAGCATAGATATAAGTTGTGCTAGGGATGAATTTGAAGACATATGGTATAATTACTTTGATTTAGCTTATGACTATGGAGCAGTTTGTAATAGTCTAATTAATGGAGATGATGAATTTTTATCAGATGCTGCAAGTTTTGGAAGTGGCATAAGAATATTACAGCAAGAGCCATTTGAAGTACTTATAAGCTTTATAATTTCTCAGAACAAGAATATACCAGCTATAAAGTCTAGTATAGAAACAATTTCTAAAATGTATGGCCAAAAGAAAACAAATGGCAATATTACATATTATACATTTCCAAGTCCCAAGGCTCTAAGTATAGCAAGTCTTAGAGGACTAAAAGAAGCTAAGGTGGGATATAGAGATAAGTATATACAAAATGCAGCCCAAATAGTTGCTAGTGGAGAATTAGACTTGAATTCACTAAAGGCAATGGATCATGACCAAGCATTTAAGGAACTAAATAAGATATATGGAGTTGGACCCAAAGTAGCAAATTGCATATCTCTATTTGGTTTACATCATTTAGATATGGTTCCAGTAGATGTGTGGATAAAGAAAACCCTAGAAGAAATATATGACAATGATTTTGGTTGGGATAAATATGAAGGTTATGCGGGAATAGTCCAACAGTACATGTTTTATTATATGCGGTATGGATATGAAAAGGAGTGATATTATGGAGAAAAATAATTATAGAGAAATATATTTAGCAGGTGGATGCTTTTGGGGAACAGAAATGTATTTCCAGGCAATTAATGGTGTTATAAAGACAGAGGTAGGCTATGCAAATGGAGACACTGAAAACCCTACTTATGAAGAAGTAAGCCATAACAACACTGGACATGCTGAGGCAGTTAAGGTTATATATGATGGAGATAAGCTTGAGCTTAAGAAACTACTAAGTCTATATTATGATGTGATAGACCCAACTTCAGTAAACAGGCAAGGTGGGGATGTAGGACCTCAGTATAGGACAGGAATATATTATGTAGACCAAGGAGATTTAAAACTTATTGAATCTTCAATAAATGAATTACAAAAGAAATATGATGCACCTATAGCAATTGAAGTAGAGCCCTTAGAAAATTATTATTCAGCAGAGGAATATCACCAAGATTATTTAGAAAAAAATCCTCACGGATACTGTCATATCTCTAGAGAGCAAATTGAAAATGTTAAAAAGTTATAATATATATCAATAACAAAATTAATTAAAAGCTGGAATGCAAGAAGAATTTTTAACTTGTATTCCAGCTTTTTTATTTCCTATATTAACAAAACCATTAAATTAATTAAGAATGAATTTACCATCTTAGGGAAACAATAAGTAAATGTATACTTTATTATAATGGAAAATAGGAGAAAATAATGTATTACAAAATTGGTTTTGACATAGGTTCTACAACAATCAAATTAGTAGTCTTAAATGATGACAATAAACTTATTTATAATGAATATAAAAGACATTTATCAGATATAAAAAGTACTATGACCAAGATGGTCATTAATTCTTATGAGGCTCTTGGCAACATACCTTGTAAAATATGTATTACAGGTTCAGGAGGAATATCAGTTTCAAAATGGCTTGATATACCATTTGAACAAGAAGTTATTTCATGTAGTAAGGCAGTAAAGGAGTTAATACCTCAAACTGATGTAGCAGTCGAGCTAGGGGGAGAAGATGCCAAAATAACCTATTTTAGAGGCAGTATGGACCAAAGAATGAATGGGTCTTGTGCAGGAGGAACTGGCGCATTTATAGACCAGATGGCATCCCTTCTTGATACCGATGCTGGTGGTCTTAATGAATTGGCTAAGGGATACCAAATTATTTATCCTATAGCATCTAGATGTGGAGTGTTTGCTAAAACTGATATACAACCTCTACTAAATGATGGGGCAAGAAAAGAAGATATAGCTGCTTCCATATTTCAAGCAGTAGTAAACCAAACAATAGGTGGACTTGCTCAAGGAAGACCTATTAAGGGTAATGTTGCCTTATTAGGTGGGCCCTTATACTTTTTATCTGAATTAGGAAAGAGATTTAAAGAAACTTTAGGTTTAAAGGATGAAAATCTTATACTTCCAGATAATTCTCAGTTATTTCCAGCAATAGGTGCTGCATATTTATCTTATAAAGGGCAAATAAGATACTTGGAAGATATATTAAATAAAATAAAAGACATAAAAAATATTAAAGATGAAGATGTAAACAGATTACCTCCTTTATTTAATAACAAAGAAGAATACGATGATTTTATAAAAAGGCATAATACTACTAGTGTAAAAAAACAAAATCTAGAAGATTATAAGGGCAAAACATTTTTAGGAATAGATTCGGGTTCTACCACCGTCAAGCTTGTTTTAATTGGAGATAAGGGGGAACTTCTTTATCACTATTATGATAATAACCACGGAGACCCTCTTAGCCATTTAATTGCAAGGATAAAGGAAATATATAGCAAGCTTAATAAAGAAGCAGAGATTGCCTATAGTGCTGTAACTGGCTATGGTGAAGCATTTATTAAAGCAGCCCTTAGAATTGATCTGGGTGAAATAGAAACCTTATGTCATTATAGGGCAGCAGATTATTTCCTTCCTGGAGTAGACTTTATAATTGATATAGGTGGGCAAGACATGAAATGTATGCGGATTAAAAATGGTACTATAGATAACATACTTCTAAATGAAGCTTGTTCCTCAGGGTGTGGTTCATTTATAGAAGGTTTTGCATCCTCTCTTAAGATGTCAGTCGAAGATTTTGCCACTGCTGCAACTATAGCAAAGGAACCAGTTGACTTAGGATCAAAATGTACAGTATTTATGAATTCCAGAGTAAAACAAGCCCAAAAGGAAGGGGCAAACTCTAATGATATATCTGCAGGTTTATCTTATTCAGTAGTTAAGAATGCTCTATATAAAGTTATTAAACTACGTGATAAAGAAGATTTGGGACAAAGAATAGTTGTATCTGGGGGAACCTTCTTAAATGATGGAGTACTTAGGTGTTTTGAATTACTTAGTGGGAGACAAGTAATTAGACCTGACATATCAGGAATAATGGGTGCTTTTGGAGCAGCATTAATTGCTAGAGAAAGGTATTATGAAAATGTAAATGAATTTGATAATAAAACAAGACTCTTATCTTTAAAAGACCTAGAAAATCTATCAGTCAAGAAAACATTTACCAGGTGTAAAGGCTGTGGTAACAATTGTTTGCTAACAGTTAATGTGTTTTCTAATAAAGACAAGTTTATATCCGGAAACCGGTGTGAAAACGGACTAGGAAATAAAAAGAAAAGTGATGAAAAGGCAATAAACCTATATAAATACAAGTATAGAAGGGTTTTCAATTATAAACCTTTAGCTTATGAGAAGGCAGGTAGAGGAGTAATTGGTATTCCAAGAGTACTAGGAATTTATGAGAACTATCCCTTATGGTTTACCTTGCTCACTAATCTAGGCTTCAGGGTTGAATTATCAAGGTCATCATCAAAGAAGCTATATGAAAGGGGTCTTGATACTATTCCTGCAGAATCAGTATGTTATCCAGCTAAAATAGCCCATGGCCATGTTTTGGATTTAATTGATAGGGGAATTAAAACTATATTTTTCCCATCTGTATTTTATGAAAAGCAGGAATATAAAGACGTTGATAACCATTATAATTGTCCAATTGTTATATCCTATGGAGAAGTATTAAAAAACAATATTGACCAAATCCAAGATGAAGATATAGAATTTATAAATCCTTTTATATCTTTAGATAATGAAGACCTATTGGCAAGACGGATAGTTGAAAGCTTTACTAAATATAAGTTAAATATTATAGAAGTCAAATATGCCCTTTCATTAGCAATAAAGGAGCAAAAGGCTTATCAAGATGATATAAGAAAAGTAGGCAAAAAAGCTATAAACTATCTAAATCAAAGGGGTAAAAAAGGAATTGTCTTATGTGGTAAACCCTACCATGTGGATCCTGAAATCAATCATGGAATTCCTGAACTTATTAATTCACTAGGATTTGCTGTTTTATCTGAAGATAGCGTCTCTGATCTTTCGGAGCTTAAAGGAGACCTAAGAATTGTTGACCAGTGGGCCTATAATTCAAGGATATACAGAGCAGCACAAAGTGTGATAGATGAGTCCAATTTAGAACTGTTACAACTTAATTCTTTTGGTTGTGGCCTGGATTCCATAACTTCTGACCAACTTGCTGTCATGCTTGCAAGTGCCGGGAAAATGTACACTTTAATAAAAATAGATGAAGGTAAGAATCTAGGGGCAGCTAAAATTAGGATAAGATCACTTAAGGCTGCTATAAGAGACAGATCAAAGAATAAATATATAGCAGAAAAACATGATTTAGGCTCTGGATATCCAATCTTTGATAGGAGGAGAAAGCAAACAGATACTATACTTGCACCACAAATGTCTCCAATACATTTTGAATTAGTAGAGGAAGCAGCTAGGGCAAGTGGTTATAAACTAGAAGTTCTTCAACCAAATAATGATGATACAAATGTTGGATTAAAGTATGTCAACAATGATGTGTGTTATCCCGCTATATTGATAGTAGGACAAATAATAAGGGCCTTGCAATCAGGTAAATATGACCCCGATACAACATCAATAATACTCACCCAAACAGGTGGTGGTTGTAGAGCAACAAACTATATTCCCTTTCTTGAGTTAGCATTAAAACAAGCTGGCTTTGAAAATGTGTCAATAATTTCCCTAAATATTGTTGGTCTAGGGAAACAACCAGGATTTGTATACACACCAAACCTTGTTAATAGACTTATTCAAGCTATAATATACGGGGACTTATTTATGAAGGTTTTATATAGAACAAGACCTTACGAAAAAGTTCCTGGTTCAGCTTTAAATTTATATTATAAATGGAATGAGAAGGCGAAAATCATTCTTACAAGAGGTAATAAACATATATTTGATAAATCAATTAAAGATATAATATATGAATTCGACAACTTAGAAATTAATGATATTAATAAGCCTAAAGTAGCAGTAGTAGGGGAAATATTTGCAAAATATCACCCAATAGCTAATGATAATATTATTACAAGTATAGAAAAGAGTGGAGCAGAAGTTGTTATGCCTGACTTAATAGACTTCTTCTATTATTCCCTGTACAATGCAGACTTTAAAAACAAATACCTAGCCGGCAGCAGGATTAAAAAACAAGCGTCCAAAGTTGCTATTAACTATTTGGATTATTACAGAAGGTCTACAATAGAAGGATTAAGCTTAAGCAATAGGTTTACTCCACCAAGACCTATAGATGAACTAGCAAGCTTAGGTTCCCAAATCCTTTCCATAGGTAATCATACAGGTGAAGGTTGGTTAATTCCTGCTGAAATGTTAGAATACCTAGAACAAGGAATCGATAATATTCTATGTATTCAACCCTTGGGCTGCTTGCCTAATCATATAAGTGGAAGAGGGATGATTAAGGCAATAAAAGCTAAGTATCCCCATGCAAATATATCGGCAATTGATTATGATCCCGGCTTGTCAAATGTGAATCAAGAAAACAGAATTAAATTAATGCTATCAGTTGCTAACAAAACCCTTAAGTGAAATCAATAAAATTACAGGTGTAAGCTTATCTTTAACTTTTTAGAAAACTACAAATCATAGATATAAGTTAATAATCATGTATATATTTTAATTTTTTCTATAAACTTTATTATAGGTTAATTGTAGGACGTGAAGTTTATGAGGAAGCGATTATTAGCAATTTTTATTGTTTGTTTTTTTATTGGAGTTTTTTCTGCTAGATACTATAGTGGTTTAAATGAGCTTATGACAGCAGAGGAAGAAAGTTATAGTATTGCAGACCCAGAAATAAGAGAAAATGAATATACATTGTATCTAGATAGTAAGATGAATCGAATTAATAAGCCGACTATAAGAGAAGAAGAGAATATTAAGTTAAATGCCCTAAATGCAGCCTTAATAGATGGTAATAGTGGGAGAGTTTTATACGAGAAAGATGGATATAGTAGGAAGGCTATGGCTAGTACTACCAAGATAATGACCTGTATTATTGCTTTAGAAAACAGTAATATGGATGATATTGTCATGGTTTCAAAACATGCTTCCACTATGCCGCCTGTTAAACTAGGTATTAAAGAAGGCCAACAATATTATATGAGAGACTTGTTACATTCCCTAATGTTAGAATCCCATAATGATGTGGCAGTTGCTATAGCAGAACATGTTGGTACAAGTGTAGAGGGATTTGCTTCTATGATGAATGAAAAGGCAAAGGAACTTGGGTGTATAGATACAAACTTTGTTACCCCTAATGGACTAGATGCTGAAGGACACTACACGACAGCTGTAGAAATATGTAAGATAGGGGCTTATGCTGTTCTTAACCCAGACTTTATAGCTATAACAAATGCCCCTAATTGGACCTTTAGTGAGTTAACTAAGGGACGGAACTTTATGGTTTCTAATAAAGACAAATTCTTATATATGTATGATGGAGCAATTGGAATAAAAACTGGATTCACTAATAATGCAGGATATTGCTTTGTTGGTGGTGTAAAAGAAAATAATAAGACATACATATCCTCTGTACTAGCCAGTGGCTGGCCTCCAAATCGTAGCTTTAAATGGAAAGATACAAGAAAGCTAATGGATTATGGTAGAAATAATTTTGAAAAAATAAATATATTTTACCCCCACACATTTACTCCCATCTACGTTAAAGATGGAATAGAAAAGATTAATCACTTATATTATGATGGTGAAATCCCCATACTTGTAGGAGCTAATGATAGCATAAGAATTGATTACTTTATGCCCCAACAAATTCAAGCTCCAGTTGATGAAAATACTATAATTGGTAAAGCTAATTACTATGTAAATGATGACTTTATCAAAGAAATACCAATACTCACAAGGGATAGTATATCTGAAATAGATTTTGACTACTGCTTTGAAAAAGTATTCTTTTTATGGATAAACCAAATATATTGAAATAAAATATAAGCTTGGTATTTTCAATATAGTAAATATATATTATATTGGAGTAAGAAGAGGTGATATTATGCTTGTTGGTATAGTTAAAGTAAAAATATATATATCATTTGCCCAATCTTTGAAGGAAAAACGGGCTATAGTAAAAAGTATATGTTCAAAGGTTAGAAATAAGTTTAACGTATCTATTGCAGAAGTAGAAGATCAAGATATTCACAAGAATATAGTAATTGGCATTTCCCTTGTTTCTAATAACAAAAGAATTATTGATAGTCAAATTGATAAGATCCTAAATTATATAGAAACTTTAGTTCCAGGAGACATAATCAATGTTGAAAGAGAGATTATATAAAGGCAAAAGGATGAATTATCTTTATAAGTATGGTATAATAGGTAGATGTAAATTATATTATAAATATATATTTTTTAAAGGAGTTTTAGATGTTACAACTAACAAGATTAGGCATAAGGAATTTAGCTTATGATGATTTAGTATACTCTCAAGGACTAAAAGATTTTAAAGATAATAAGATTACTAATGCTACATGGTCAAAAGGAAAGAAACAATACCGCATAACCATTGAAGATAAATTCAAGTATTTAGTTACTATTGATGTATTTGAAGATGGTAAGTTTAAGCACCATTGTAACTGTGCTAATCATTTAAAACATGACGGTGGCTGTAGACATATGGTTACTGCTTTGTTTTTTGTGTTAAATTATGAAGAAAAAACTTTAATGGATGAGCCTGATAATCCCGAAGATAAAGCAATCTTTCAAATTTTGGAGTATTTTCACAACCGTGAAGTGATTGTACCAAAAGGTGAAACCTTTACATTAGAAGTAATCTTAAACATACCGGAATTAATTGATAGAAATAAATCCAATTCATATGTTACCTTCCGTGCAGGTAGTCATCAACTTTATAAGATACAATCTATTAAGAAGTTTATAAATGATTACTATGACGAAAAAACAATTTCTCTTGGTAAGAATTTCAAGTTTATTCCTGGTATAAGTAAGTTTGACAAAAGATCTCAAGAAATAATGGATTTTCTAATGGAAATTTATGAAATTCAAAAAATAAGTAATGTTAAGTTTCATAATGATGTGTTTGATAAAGATAAGGTTTTACTTTCGTCAAACCTGCTTTTTAGGTTTTTAAATATAATTGAAGGTTCGAATTTTATACTTGAACTCTATGATAAAACATATGAAAACACAACTTATAATATATCTAACCCTGATATTGAATATCAAATACACCTAGAAGATAATGGAGTATCAATGGAGTATTGCGGTAAACATGATGTGATTCCATTGATGCAAACAGGTCAGTTACTATATATGGATAAAGTAATATATCAACCAAACAAAAGGTTTATTAGAAACTATGCTCCATTTTATAATCATTTAGGAGAAGATAGTAAGCCTTTATATTTTGTAGGTGCTAATAGAGATAAGTTTTTAGAAATCATATTGCCAACTATTAATGAAACATTTCAAGTTTCTATTCCTGAAGAAATCAAGGACAAATTTATAACTGAAGATCTAGAAGCAGTTGTATATTTGGATTTGGAGAAATCTAGTGTAATTGCAGAACTTCACTTTCGTTATGGTAATATTGAATTCAACTCATTTTCATTACCACCTAATGATGAATATATTATTCTAAGACAAGCTTTAGAAGAAGATTCTTTTATTGAGTTGCTAGAAAGCTACGGATTTCAACCAGACGAAAATAGATTTGTTATGGATAATGATGATAAAATATATAGATTCTTATCTGAAAAGATTAATGAATTAACTGAAGTTTGTGAAGTGTATTATACAGAAACTTATAAAACTATGAAGATAACCTATCCAAGCAATGTAAATGCTCAGGTTAGTTTGTCTAGTGATTTGAATTTGCTAGAGTTTAATCTGGAGTTTGAAGATATTCCAAGTAGTGAATTAAAGGAGATATTAAGAGCTTACAGGGTTAAGAAAAAATATTATAGACTGAAAAATAATAATTATATAAAGCTAGATGACCCATTAATTAAAGATGTTTATCAAATCTTATCTAACTTAAATATTTTATATAAGGATATGGATAAATCTACAATAGAGCTTCCTAATAGTGAGGCAGTGTATTTAGAAAATGCCTTAGACAATGAACGAATAAAAGTAGAAAAAAGTGAAAGTTTTGTTGACTTAGTAGATACTATTATGAATCCTGAAGTTAAGGATTATGTTCTTCCTAAAGGAATTAACGCCACACTGCGTAATTATCAAATTACCGGATATAAATGGCTTCGTACCTTAGCTAATTATAGTCTAGGTGGAATTCTTGCAGATGATATGGGACTGGGTAAAACTCTTCAATCAATTGTTTATATCAAATCCAGGATAGATGTTGCTAAAGATGATAAATTCTTAGTAGTCTGTCCATCATCCTTAGTTTATAACTGGCAAGATGAAATTGAAACATTTGCACCTGATCTGACTTCTACGATTATAATTGGTACACCTGAAGAAAGAAAGAAAATAATTGAGAATGATAAGGAGACTGATATTTGGATTACTTCATATCCACTTATTAGAAGAGATATTGATTTATATAAGGATATCCATTTTAATACTATCTTTATAGATGAGGCTCAAAATATAAAAAATCCAAACTCATTAAATTCAAAATCAGTTAAGTTAATTAAGTCTAAACATAGATTTGCTATTACTGGTACTCCAATAGAGAACTCTTTAACAGAATTGTGGTCAATATTTGATTTTATAATGCCAGGATATTTATCTCGTCACAGTAAATTTTCTAAAGAGATAGAAAAACCGATTCTAAAAGGTGATGAACAAGCATTAGAAGAATTACGTAACAAGACCTCACCTTTTATACTTAGACGTATGAAAAAAGATGTATTAAAAGAGTTACCTGATAAAATAGAAGAGAAAAAGGTCTCAGACATGACAGAGGAACAAAGGCTGCTCTACAATTCATATTTGGCTAATGCTAGAAATGAACTTACTTCAGAGATTGAGGACCATGGCTTTGAGAAAAGCAAGATCAAAATATTGACAGTACTAACTAGACTAAGACAGATATGTTGCCATCCTTCAACTTTTTTAGAAGATTATGATGGTGGAAGTGGTAAACTAATGATGCTTGAGGATATTATTAATGAAGCCTTAGCTAATAAACACAGAATATTACTTTTTTCTCAGTTTACATCTATGCTTTCCATTATAAAAGATTCTCTTGATGAAAATAACATAGACTACTTTTATTTGGATGGTAGTACTAAGATAAAAGATCGAAATGAATATGTAAAAAGATTTAATGAAGGGGAAAGGGAAATATTCTTAATCTCCTTAAAGGCTGGAGGTACAGGTCTTAATCTAGTAGGGGCAGATACGGTTATTCACTATGATCCATGGTGGAATCCTGCGGTAGAAGAACAAGCTACAGATAGGGTTCACCGTATTGGGCAAGATAAAACAGTCCATGTTATGAAAATGATAACAAAAAACACAATTGAAGAAAAAATTTATAAGTTGCAAAAACGTAAAAAAGAATTGTCAGATTCAATTATTCATTCAAAAGAAATTTTTGTAAACAGCTTAACTCGTGAAGAGCTTGAAGATATATTTTCATAAAAAAATGGAATCGTGAGATTCCATTTTTTATTTATAAATTATTTTAAGCTTTTACTTAAGCCTCTATTTTAAAAACATGGTAATTCTTTTTGCCTTTGCGGATTAATAGACCATCATCTGTGTTAAAGTCATCAGGAGTAAAGGTCTTGTTGATATCTTCGATTTTATTATCATCTATAGTTACCCCGCCTTGTTGTACTGTTCTTCGAGCGTCAGACCTTGATGAGGCTAGTTTTGAGTCTACTAGTAAGGTTAGTATATTGATACCAGCTTCAAACTCATCAGATGTATAGTTTGTAGTTGGAATATTTTCTGTATCTTGGCTTCCCTTAAATAAAGATGTTGCAGCTTCTTTAGCTTTATTAGCTTCATCTTCACCATGAACTATTTTAGTAATTTCGTAAGCTAGAACTTCTTTGGCCTTGTTGATTTCTGAACCTTCTAAGGCTCCAAGTCTTCTTACTTCATCCATAGGAAGGAAGGTTAGTAGACCTAGACATTCTTCCACTTTAGAATCTTCAACATTTCTCCAGTATTGGTAGAATTCATATGGGCTTGTCTTATTAGGATCTAACCATACTGCACCTTTTTGTGTTTTACCCATCTTAGTTCCATCAGCAGTAGTAAGAAGTTTAAAGGTTAGTCCAAAAGCTGGAACTTGTTCTTTTTTACGGATTAAGTCAACACCAGCAATAATATTAGACCATTGGTCATTACCACCTAGTTGAAGGGTACAATCATAATCTTTATTAAGTTTTAAGAAGTCATATGCTTGCATTAGCATATAGTTAAATTCAAACATAGTAAGACCGTGTTCCATACGGTTCTTGTAAGCATCTACAGTAAGCATCTTGTTAACAGAGAAATGAACTCCAACTTCTCTCATAAATTCAACATAGTTTAAATCTAATAGCCAGTCAGCATTGTTTACAATAATTCCTTTGCCTTCACTAAAATCAATAAATTGAGACATTTGTTTTCTAAAACATTCTACATTATGGTTAATTTTTTCTATAGTCATAAGTTGTCTCATGTCAGACCTACCAGAAGGGTCCCCAATTAAAGTAGTTCCTCCGCCAAGTAAAGCGATTGGTTTATGACCTGCTTTTTGCATATGAGTCATAGCCATAATCGTAAGAAAATGTCCTGCTGTTAAACTATCAGCAGTAGCGTCAAAGCCTATATAAAAGGTTACTTGCTCTTTACCTAACAAATCTCTTATTTCCTTTTCATGTGTTGCTTGTTCAATAAAACCGCGTTCTTGTAATACATCGTATACATTTTTAGACATTTACATGTCCTCCTTAACTTATATTAAAATTAGAATAATTATAAATGATAAATCGACATATTGCAACGTTACTAGAATAAACATTAAGGGAAAAATTTAAATCTACTTATGAATTTTAAATATATAAAGACATATTCTAATATAAATTTCAATAAAATCAATAGTCTCTTAAGGCATAAAAAATGTTAATAAGGAATATTATGATATATAAAGGTACTAATATTAGGAGGGTTAAAATGGATGACATACATGAACATAAAACAGATAGGTCAAGAGCTGAGTTTGTTGAGAGAGCAAGACAAAGCTGTTATAGGAATTTGAATGATTCTAATAAGGGTTTTACAAAAAATAAAAAAACAAGTAGCCTTACATATAACAATTCTAGTAAAACAAAAAATAGTGAAGGAGAAATGTCTCCTTATAGATCTTTATTAATTAGAACAATATGTGCATTTGCAATATTTTTAACTGTAGTAACAATTTGTTCTCTTGACGGAAAATATGGAACAGACCATACTAGTAGTATAGAAACAATGATTACAAATAATATATCTTTAGAACAGACCCAAGATTTTTTCGTATCAATTTTAGAAAGAATTAAATAGATGTTTTATTTGTATTTATGACTCTAATAATGTATAATTTATGCTTGCTAGATTTAAATATACAAGACAAAGATAAATGTTTTAAAATAGACTGGAGATAGGAATAATGAACAAATTAGCACTTTCAGATGAAATATTATTATCTGTTGATAAACCAGCCAGGTATATAGGTAATGAAATAAACATGATAAGAAAAGACCCAGCCAATATTGATATACGTTTTGCTATGTGTTTTCCAGATGTATATGAGATAGGTATGTCTCATTTAGGTATTCAAATCCTTTATGATATGTTTAATGAAAGACAAGACACATATTGTGAAAGGGTGTATTCACCTTGGGTAGATTTGGACAAGATTATGAGACAAGAAAACATTCCATTGTTTGCTCTAGAATCTCAAGACCCTATAAAAGATTTTGATTTTCTTGGTATCACAATTCAATATGAAATGTGTTATACAAACATACTGCAGATACTTGATTTGTCCCAAATTCCTTTACTTGCTAAGGACAGGGGTGGAAATGATCCTATAGTGATAGGCGGAGGTCCTTGTACCTATAATCCTGAGCCAATTGCAGATTATTTTGATATGTTTTATATAGGTGAGGCTGAAACTAACTATAATGACCTATTAGATATTTATAAAGAAAATAAAAATCAAGGTGGTTCCAGATTAGAATTTCTTGAGAAAGCAGCAAGTATAGATGGTATATATATACCTATGTTTTATGATGTTGAGTATAATGAAGATAAAACAATTAAATCATTTACTAAAAATAATCCTGGGGCAAAAGATAAAATAAAAAGACAAGTTGAAATGGACTTAAGTGATACTTATTATCCAACAAAACCAATAGTTCCATATGTTCAAGTAACTCAGGACCGAGTTGTCCTTGAAATTCAAAGGGGCTGTATAAGGGGATGCCGCTTCTGTCAAGCTGGAATGGTATATAGACCAGTACGAGAAAGAAGTTTATCATATTTACAAAATGTTGCAGGTCAAATGCTTGAAAACACTGGCCATGAGGAAATCTCATTAAGTTCTTTATCTTCCAGTGATTACTCAATGCTACAAGAACTTGTTTATCATCTTATAGACGAATATGGAAGTAAGGGAGTTAATATTTCCTTGCCTTCTCTTAGAATTGATTCATTTTCATTAGATGTAATGAGCAAGGTTCAAGATATTAGGAAAAGTAGCCTAACCTTTGCACCGGAGGCAGGGAGTCAAAGACTTAGGGATGTTGTTAATAAAGGACTAACAGAAGAAGAAATTCTAAATGGTGCTAATGAAGCCTTTAAAGGTGGTTGGAATAAGGTTAAGTTATATTTTATGCTAGGACTTCCTACAGAAAGCTTTGAAGATGTTGAAGAAATTGCTGTTTTGTCAGATAAAATTGCAAGATTATACTATGAGATTCCTAAGGATAAAAGACAGGGACGAGTTAATATTAATGCCAGTACTTCATATTTTGTTCCAAAACCATTTACACCCTTTCAATGGGTATCTATGGAGACTAAAGATAACTATTTAGAAAAGCAGCGTTTCTTAAAAAGCAAGATTAACGACATGCTTAACCGTAAGAGTATAAGATATAGCTGGCACAGCGCTGAAACTAGTATAATAGAAGGTGTATTTGCTAGAGGAGATAGAAGAGTAGCTAAGGCTATATATGATGCCTATAAGTCTGGATGTATCTATGATTCTTGGTCAGAACATTTTGATTATGATAAATGGGTACAAGCTTTTGAGAAAAATGATATTGATATTGATTTTTATGCTCATAGGCAGAAAGAATTTGATGAAATACTTCCATGGGATTTTATTGATATTGGAGTAACAAAAGAATTCTTATGGAGAGAATATAATAGAAGTCTTAAAGAAAAGACTACACCTAATTGTATCGAAGCTTGTGTAAATTGTGGTGCTACAGTCTTTGAAGGTGGAGTATGCTTTAACAGGTTAGGAGGAAGTGTATAATTATGGTTGCTCGAATAAAATTTACAAAAACAGGGTCAGCTAAGTTTATTGGTCATCTGGATTTACTGAGGTATTTTCAAAAAGCATTTAAACGTGCAAAGCTTGACCTAACCTATTCACAAGGTTATAATCCACATTCCCTCTTAACATTTGCATCCCCACTAGGAGTTGGTTTAACAAGCCAAGGAGAGTATTTAGATGTAACTCTTAATAGTTCTGATGAACCAGAGATAATGATGGACAAAATAAATAAGGTAATGGCCAATAACATTAGTGTTACCCAGTTTGACATTTTACCTGATGATAGTAAAAATGCAATGGCAGTGGTAGGTGGAGCTGATTATCTTGTTTCACTAAAGGATGGTTATGAATTTTTATCTATAGAAGATTTTAAGGAAAGATTTAAAGACTTTTATAATCAAGATACAATTAAAATCATTAAAAAAACTAAAAAATCATCAAGAGAAATTGATTTAAAAGACCACATATATAAATATGCCTTCACCTTAAATGATTTTAATAGCTTTCCTAATTCGGAAACCAATATGTGTGTTACTAAAAGTCAAGAACAATTATATAATAATGGTTTAAAAATATATATACAACTTGCTAGTGGTAGTGTAGAGAATATAAAACCAGAACTGGTTATGGAAACTTTTCATGAATATCTTGATATTCCATATAATGAATTTGCTTTTCAAGTTCATAGATTAGAACTTTATGCAGATGTGGGTAAAAAGAAAAAAGAAAACAGTGGTGGTTCTAGAAAGTTAGTTCCACTAGGCAAAATGTATAATTAAGGATTTGATATTAAGTGGAAAACAAAGAAAAAAATAAATTACTTATTACAAAAGAAAAAGATTATATTATTTCTAGTATGTTTCATGGAAATGAAATGATAGAAGTAGACTTATATCCCGCTGATGAGGATGAGTCTTATTTAGGTAATATTTATGTGGGTAAGGTTAAGAATATAGTTAAAAATATAAATGCAGCATTTGTTGAAGTGTCTGAAGGCAAGATGTGTTATTTGTCCTTAAACAAGAACTTAAACCCTATATATACTTCTAACAATTCTGGGAATAAGAAGATTGCAATAGGAGACGAGTTATTAGTCCAGATATCAAAAGAGAAAATTAAGACTAAGGCACCAGTTGTTTCTACTGACCTTAATTTTACTGGTAAATATGTAGTTCTTGTAGTAGGCAACTCCTTTTCAGCTATTTCATCAAAAATTTCTGATAAGGAAAAAAGACAGGACTTAAAAGAACTCTTAGATAAGTATCTAACAGATAGTTATGGTTTTATAGCTAGAACTAATAGTGGTAATGTTAGCCAAGATATAATAGTTAAAGAAATAAATATTCTTATACAAAAGTATGAACAAGTAGTAAAATATGGTGTTTATAGAACAAGGTTCTCACTGGTTTATGAATCACCTCCTGGATATATCTGTGATATTAGGGATGGTTATGATAAGAAACTAGATGAAATATTAACTGATGATAGTATAATTTACAAGAAAATAGAAAATTATATTAAAGACTATCAACCTGAAGATTACCATAAAATAAGGTTTTATGAAGATCCTCAAATTACACTAGATAATTTATATGGTATAAAAACAAAATTAAACAAATTAACAAATGAAAAGGTATGGTTAAAATCTGGAGGCTCTATTATTATACAAGTAACAGAAGGACTAACTGTAATTGATGTAAACACCTCAAAGGCAATTAATAAAAACAAAAAGAATCCAGAGAAAAATTATTTTAATATAAATCTTGAGGCAGCTAAAGAAATTGCAAAGCAAATTCGCCTAAGAAACATATCTGGGATAATTATTATAGACTTTATTAATATGGATAAGCAAGAATATAAAGATGCCCTAATGTATGAGTTAGGTGGTCTATTTAAGAAGGACCCAATAAAAACAGTTTTAATAGGCATGACTCCACTTAATTTAGTTGAAGTCACCAGGAAAAAGATTAGAAAGCCCTTACATGAGCAATTAGCTAAGGTAAATAAAAGACATAATTAAATGCAAATAGACCTTAATAAGATGAGAAATTAATTGGGAATTTTTGAAATATATTTTATTCTTTTTATTGACAACAAGCATGAATTATGCTATTATTAGTCAGTGTGCCGCTCAACGAGGTTCAAAGTTATAATATATTTATTATATATTCATATATAAGTATATGTATACACCATAGTTGGCGAGTAATGATAATAGGAGGTGCCTTATGTACGCAATTATTGCAACAGGTGGTAAACAATACAAAGTTTCCGAAGGCGATATCATTAAAGTTGAAAAACTTGGTATAGATACTGGAGAAACAGTAACATTTGATCAAGTTTTAGCAGTTAATAATGATGGTAGTTTACAAACTGGTAATCAAGTAAAAGATGCAAATGTTTCTGCAACAGTAGTTGAAGAAGGTAAAGACAAGAAAATTATTGTATTCAGATACAAAGCTAAAAAGGGATACAATAAGAAAAAAGGCCATAGACAGCCGTATACCAAAGTTAAAATTGATAAAATCAATGTTTAATATATTAGGACAAGTATATGATTAAAGTAACACAATATATTAATAAAGAAGATAAAATCATTGGCTTTAAATGCAGTGGTCATGCAAATTATGCCACTAAAGGACAAGATATTATATGTTCAGCCGTTTCCGTATTAGTAATTAATACTGTTAATTCAATAGCTGAATTTACAGATGATTTTATTTCTTATAGTGAAGATGAAGAAAGTGGAATAATTGATTTCACCATAGATTCTCATATAAGTAATGAATCAGAATTATTACTAAATTCTATGTTTCTTGGTTTGCAAGGAATTCAAGAATCCTACGGTTCGGATTACATTACATTCAATAAAAAAAGGATTAGTTGATTTTTGAAATATAAAATCAGGAGGTGTTTACAATGTTAAAAATGAACCTTCAATTTTTCGCATCAAAAAAGGGTGTTGGTTCTTCAAGAAATGGTAGAGATTCTAACCCTAAATATTTAGGAGCAAAAAGGGCAGATGGACAGTTTGTTTTAGCTGGAAATATCCTATATAGACAACGTGGTACTAGGATTCATCCTGGAGTAAATGTTGGACGTGGTAAAGACGATACATTATTTGCTTTGGTTGATGGTGTAGTTCGCTTTGAAAGAAAAGGGAAAAAGAAGAAACAAGCATGTGTTTATCCTGTAGAAGCAAATTAATTTACAAAATATTAACCCCAGATCCTCACAAAATCGGATTTGGGGTTTTTTAATTATGATTATTAAGATTATATTGTATATATAATCTTAATATATAATGAAAAAAATATAATTTAGTGCTAATACTAAGAGTAAAGAGAGAACTTAATTTAATATATAGGTAAAATTTAAGTGAGGTGAAAGAATGTTTGTAGATAGTTCAGATATATTTATAAAGTCAGGTAATGGCGGAGACGGGATTGTTAGTTTTCGTAGAGAAAAGTATGTGCCAGCTGGGGGACCAGATGGTGGAGATGGCGGTAAGGGCGGAAGTATAATATTTGAAGTAGATGAAGGTATTAATACTTTAAATGATTATCGTTATAAAAGAAAGTTTGTTGCTGAAAATGGAGAAAATGGTGGTACAAAAAAATGTTTTGGGAAAGATGGAAAGGACTTAATTCTTAAGGTTCCAGAAGGTACTATTATTAAAGAAACTGAGACAGGCAAGGTTATTGCTGATATGTCTCATGATAATAAGAGGATTGAATTATTAAAGGGTGGCCAAGGTGGCAAAGGTAATCAACATTTTGCTTCCTCTACTAATCAAGCACCAAGATATGCTAAAGCTGGTAAAGAAGGTATTGAGATCAATGTCACTTTAGAGCTTAAGCTTATTGCTGATGTTGGTTTAGTAGGTTTTCCTAATGTGGGTAAATCCACTATATTATCTAGAGTTTCTAATGCCAAGCCTAAGATTGCTAATTATCATTTTACTACATTGAGACCAAGTCTAGGTGTGGTTGATTTAGGTGATACTGATGGATTTGTTATTGCAGATATACCTGGTTTAATTGAGGGTGCTTCAGATGGAGTTGGCCTAGGACATGAATTTTTAAAGCATATTGAAAGAACAAGAGTATTTATTCATGTTGTTGATGCAGCATCTACTGAAGGAAGAGACCCTATTGAAGATATTGAGATAATAAATAATGAGTTAAAGGCATATAATGAAGAATTAGCTAGTAGGCCACAAGTAATTGCCGCAAATAAAATAGACGTATTATATGGTGATGAAAAAGAAGAAGCTATTAATATAATCAAAAATGAATTTGAACCTAAGGGAATTAAAGTTTTTCCAATTTCCGCAGTAAGTGGACAAGGACTGAAAGAACTTTTATATTATGTAAAAGATGAACTTGATAAAATAGAAGAGGAACCTCTTGTGTTTGAATCCGAATACCATCCACATAAAAAGACCCAATTAGATGAATCTTTTGAAGTATATAAAGAAACAGATGGTGTATATGTTGTAGAAGGTCCTAAAATCGAACGTATGTTAAACAATACTAATATAGAATCAGAAAAAGGATTTAATTATTTCCAAAAGTTCTTAAAAAACAATAATATAATAGAAAAACTTGAAGATTTAGGAATTATTGATGGTGATACAGTAAGATTATATGGATGGGAATTCGAATATTATAAATAGAAAAACAATTAACAAAAAGAGAGGAGTGTGATATGATTATGACAAGTAAACAAAGAGCGTATTTAAAAGGATTAGCATCAAACTTACAACCTGTATATAGGATAGGTAAATCTAGTATTACCCCTGAAGTAACTAAAGGTATAGATGAAGTATTAGAAACCAGAGAACTTGTAAAAATTAATGTTTTAAATAACTGTGCAGATGACATAAGAGATATTGCTAATATCCTGGAATCTAGAACAAGATCCCAGATTGTACAAGTTATTGGAAATAAAATCGTACTATATAGAGAATCGAAGGAAAATAAAAAGATTAATATACCAAAACAATAAATTTATAGCAATTAGGTATATGATATCTGTCTATTAAAAGTAGGTGAATAATAATGAAAAAGATTGGAATAATGGGCGGAACATTTGATCCAATTCATAATGCTCATCTTGTTTTGGCAGAATGCTCCTATGAACAGTTTGACTTAGACTCAGTATGGTTTATGCCGTCAAAAAACCCACCACATAAGAAGGACCAATATGTTGAAAGTGAAGAACATCGTTCTAAGATGATAAAATTGGCAATTGCAAATAATCCTCACTTTGAATTTTCAGACTTTGAATTAAGTAGGCCAGGACTAACATATACAGTTGACACCTTGTCTATATTAAGGGAACAATATAGGGACACCTGTTTTTATTTTATTTTAGGAGAGGACTCACTCTTTAATATTGAGAAATGGAAGAAACCTGATAGTGTGTTTGAACTTGCTAAGCTCATAGTGGCAAAAAGAGGACTTCATGAAGACACTGATATTGAAGATAGGGTTGAATATTTAAAACATCAATTTCAAACCGAGTCAATAAAACTTTTAAATTCACCTATCTCTAATTTATCATCTAATTTTATACGGGATAGTATTAAAGATGGAAGATCAATTAAATATTATGTTCCAGAAGATGTTTCTAGGTATATTTATGAAAACAAATTATATACAATAGATAACAAATAAATAATTAGAAGTAATTAACACTAACAAATATAAAACTGTTAAGATTAATAATAATACAATTATGGAGAAAAAATGGATAGATTAAAGATGGAAGAAGAAGTTAAGACTAGGCTAACAGAAATGAGATATGAACATACACTTGGGGTTCAGGCCACGTGTTTTAGCTTAGCTTTAACCTATGGAGCAGATTATAATGATGCCACTTGTGCAGGTTTATTACATGATGTTGCAAAATGCTTAACTGATGATGAGTTTTTAAATGAGTGTATAAAATATGACATACCTATTACAAAAGTAGAAAAGGAAAATCCTCATTTATTACATGGCAAATTGGGGGCTTATTATGCAAAAACCCAGTTTAATATAAGTAATCGAAATATTCTTAATGCTATTATTAATCATACGACTGGCAGGCCTAATATGTCACTATTGGAAAAAATCGTATTTGTAGGAGATTATATCGAACCTGGTAGAAGGGAAAGTAGAAACCCAAGTCTAAAACAAGTTAGAGAAATAGCCTTTAAAGACCTTGATTTGAGCGTAGTAACAATTTTAA
>CAZXSM010000002.1:13608-24319 GCA_964643255.1 uncultured Lachnospiraceae bacterium | reverse complement strand
TTGATTATTTAAGCGATGATAAAAGTAAAATTGACAGCAAAACTATTGACACATATAATTACTATATGAATAAAATTTGAAAAGATTGGAAGGTAATAAATGACAGGATCTAAAAAAATGGTTGAAATTGTATGCAGAGCACTAGAAGACAAGAAGGGCGAAGATATAGTTGTTATTGATATATCAGGTTTATCTAGTATAGCAGACTATTTTGTAATTACAAACGGTACAAACTTACCCCACCTCAATACTTTAGTTAGAGAAGTGGAAAAAGAACTTGAAGATGAGGGTTATACTCCAAACTCAATTGAAGGTGGACGTTCTTCTACATGGGTTCTCTTAGATTATGCAGATATAATTGTACATGTATTCACAAAAGAAGATAGAGAGTTTTATAATCTAGAAAGAATATGGAGAGATGGTAGAAGAGTGCCATTAAAGGACATATTAGGAGAAAAAGTTAAAGAGGAAAATGAGTAAATTATATAGTAATCAAAATAATAATTCAGATAAAATTCTTATGAATTTAAAGAATAAGAGTATTATTGATATTGTCTTTGAATTTATAAAAGACAATAAAGATGGAATATATAGGGTTCTTAGTGTGGCAGGCATAATACTAATCTTTGCTTTTTTAAATATTGAATGTTTTTTTCAAAGATTTTTAAATATTCCTTGTTTAGGTTGCGGGATGACAAGAGCTTGGAAGTCAGTATTAAGAGGTGATTTTAGTCAAGCATTTGAATATCATAAAGCCTACCTTACAATTCCAATAATATTTATATATATATTTAAGGGGAACTTCTTGTTTAATAGAAAAATTTGGGATATAATTGTTTTGATTTTGATATTTACAATGTTTATAGGGAATTATTTAGATTCATACTTATTTATCTAATTAGGGGGTAGGATATGTATTGTAAAAATTGTGGTAATGAAATGGATGATTTAGCAGTAGTTTGTGTTAGCTGCGGAGTTGCTAAAAGTGACGGAAAAGATTATTGTTTTAACTGTGGAAATTCTGTAAACCCTGATGCTGATTTTTGTACCCAGTGTGGTACAGCCACTAATAACAAGCAAGGGCAAACAGGAAATCAACAATTTAACAATAGTCAGAATGTTTATGACCAAGAGCATAAATCTAAACTTGCTGCTGGGATACTAGGTATTTTATTAGGATGGTTGGGTATACATAACTTTTATTTGGGTTATACACAGAAAGCAGTTGTCCAGTTATTATTAGGAACCATAGGATCTGTTTTAACATGTGGTCTTGGATCTATAGCTTCAGGAATATGGGGACTAGTTGAAGGAATTATGATACTTACTGGAAGTATCGCTACAGATGCTAATGGAGTACCTTTAAAGGATAATTAAAAAAATAGGGGGTCTAGATTAAATTCATGGCAAAAGAAAACAAGAAAGAAAAAAACAAACAAAATACTAAAGGAAAAAAGAAAACTAAACTAAGAAACTTAAGTAACACTAAAAAAAGCCTTTCAAATTTTAATTTAAAGGGTATAAGGTCAAAACTGATTGCATATATTTTGATTTTGATTTTTATTGCTTTACTAACAGCTAGTGCAGTATCAATAATGACTGCAATTAGAAGTCAAACAAATGAATCTGAACAATCCCTTGAGAATTTATCTGAAGTTTCTAGCTTATATGTTAGTAGTAAGTTAGAGAGTTATAGAAGTGTGTTACAAGGTATAACTGATCAAAGTGTTATAAGAGGAATGGTTTGGGAAATTCAAAAACCAGAATTACAAAGCTACTTAGATACTACTGAGTTTATGGATTTTGCAATTTTACGAACAGACAATACAGTTACTTATCTATCTAATGGTGAAACTTACACTATAGATGAAAATAACAATCCTTATAGAAACACAATGGAAGGCAGCAATACAAACACAGTATTATTGGATACATATCCTGTGGATGATTCATTATATATGGTACTGGCATTTCCCATATATGAAGTTGGAACTGGTAGCATTACTGGTGCACTTTTAGGTTATATGGATACTATTTATTTAACCCAATTAACAGACAATATTGGATATGGTAAATCAGGCTATAGTTATATTATTGATCAAGAAGCAACAGTGGTATCTCATCCTGACCGCACTAAAATATATCAAGAGTTTAATATAGTTGATGAAGCAACAAATAATGCTGATTATGAAGATGTTGCAAAAGAAGCTGAAAAAATGATTACTAATAGAAAAGGACTTACACAATATCAACTTGCTGGGGACAATATATATTCAGCATATAGTGATGTTAGTGGGACTAGATGGACTTTGGCAGTAACAGCATATGAATCTGAGATGTTAGAGGGCGTTTCTTCTATGAGAAATCAATTAATTGTTAATGCATTAATTATATTTACTATTTCTATAGTCGCTGCATTTATAATTGGAACAGGCTTTACTAAGCCAATTATTATGGTAATAGATTATGCTAAGCAAATTGCCAACTTAGACTTAACAGTAAAAATTAAGGGAAGTTTATTAGAACGTAAAGATGAAATTAGGGACTTAGCAGAAGCTTTAAATGGTATGTCTGATAATTTGAGAAAAACCATTGCAAGTGTTATTGATTCCTCTCAACAAGTATCCGCTTCCTCTGAAGAACTTACAGCAACCTCTGAGGACGTATCAGTGTCAATAGATGAAGTTTCAAAGGCTGTTAATGAGATTGCTATTGGTGCATCAGAGCAAGCACAGAGCACTGCACAGGGATCTGATAAAGCTAAAGAACTAGGTGATGTAATTGAAGAGAATACGGAAAGCTTGAATGAATTAGTAGATGCAACTGAAAAAGTTTCTACTGCAGTTAATGATGGGCTCAATGAAATTAATATACTTTATGAAGCAAATCAAGTTAGTAACAAATCACATGCAGAAATTAAGGATGTTATATTAAAAACTAATGAAAGCGCTCACAAAATTAATGAAGCAAGTGAATTGATTGAAAATATTGCTGATCAAACAAATCTGCTAGCTCTTAATGCAACAATTGAAGCTGCAAGAGCTGGAGAAGCAGGTAGAGGATTTGAAGTAGTTGCAATAGAAATTAAAAATTTAGCAACTCAATCTCAAGAATCAGTTCAAGAAATTAATCAAATACTTGAAGATTTACAAAACAACTCACGTAATGCAGTTGTGACAATTGATGCCTTGGCAGAAGTTGAAAAGAAACAAAATGAAAGTGTTGAAAGTAGTAAAGACCAATACCTTAACATTGATAAATCTATTAAAGAAACATCTGCTTTGGTTGAAAGTTTACATTCAACAGGAATTAAAATGGATGGAATTAAAGATGATATTATAGATGTATTACAATCACTTTCATCAATTGCCGAAGAAAACTCTGCAGCATCTGAAGAAACTTCAGCAACAATGGAGCAACAAAATGCTTCTATTGATGAAATTGCTGATGCTAGTGAACAACTTTCAAGTCTTGCTATAGAGCTACTAGAAATCATTAGTCAGTTTAAGATTTAAGATTGGTTTATATAAATAAAGAAAATAGTTTTCTTGCTAGACCAAATTAGTCTAAAAGAATATAAAATGCTTCTGTACCAGTAGAGATACTGTGACAGAAGCATTTTATATTCTTAAATCATTAAATAAAAAAGAGTCTATGATATAATTTTAGAAATCATACCATAGACTCTTTAGTTCTTTGAAAATTAGAACATTCTAAATAAACCTATTACTTTTCCTAAAATAGATACTTCATTAACTATAATAGGATCCATAAAATCATTCTCAGGTTGTAAACGATAATATTCATTTTCTTTATAAAAGGTCTTAACTGTTACTTCATCCTCGATCATAGCAACAACTATATCCCCGTCTCTAGCAGTGTTCTGCCTTTGAACTAAGATTTGGTCGTCATCATGAATACCTACATTAATCATACTTTCCCCATGAACTTTTAACATAAAAATCTCACCTTTAGGCATATATTCAGGTAATAGTGGAAAATAACCATCGATATTCTCAACTGCCAGTATAGGCTCACCTGCAGTTATATTACCAACCATAGGAACATTAACAACTTCTCGTCTAGATAAATTAAATTCATCATCTACAATCTCTATAGCACGGGGTTTTGATGAATCTCGTCTTATGTAACCATTCTTTTCTAAGGTCTCAAGATGTGAATGAACAGAAGATGTTGACTTAAGATTAACTGCATCACACATCTCTCGAACAGAAGGGGGATATCCTTTATCCAATATTTCTTTTTTGATAAATTCTAAAATCTCACTTTGTTTCTCACTTATTTTACCCTTACTCATTATATCCTCCCACGTATTTTTATTAAGTATACCATATTTAACTTAATAATGCAAAACAAATGTTCGTAACAAAAGCGAAAACTTGTTCGATTTTTGTTGACAAACAAACGTTTGTTTTGTATAATATCTTTAAAGAACAAAACGCTTGTTCGCAACAGGTGTTCGGATTACTAATGATGATTAACATACCTAAGGGGGTATTATCAATGAATATAAAGAGCTATAATTCAAAGATTAAGTATTTTGGTAAAAGCAAGACATCTAAATTTATACTAATATTATTATCAATAATTTTAGTTATATTAATAGCTTTATATTTCAATTATGATAGAGTATCTGCAGATGATTCATCAAACCGCAAGAAAGAGTTTGTAAGCATAAAGATTGAACAAGGCGATACTCTATGGGATATTGCTAAAGAATATATAAGTGAAGAATATAATGATATTAATGAATATATAGAAGAGATAAAGGCTAGTAATGGTCTATATGAAGATACTATACATGAAGGAAGGTTTTTAATTGTTCCTTATTATGCTAGTGAAGATCTTGTTGATAATTTAGAATATAGTGATATTAAATCAGCCAATAATTTCAAGTAAAGAATTAATTCCCAGTGAATCTACATGCCTTAAGTATTGATTTTAAAAGGATAAGTTCTAGATTCACTGGGAATTTTATATTCAATTATATAACTTTATCAGTTTTAGCAGGATATCCCACATCTTTAGATTAGGGAAGGTTTATTTAGGTTTTAGTATTTAAATATTATCTACATTAAGAGCTCTAAGTGAATTTAATACAGCTATTACTGTAACACCTACATCGGCAAATACTGCTGCCCATAAGGATGTAAGGCCCAATGCGCTTAATATCAATACTAATACTTTTACTCCTATAGCAAACACTGTATTTTGTCTTGCGATGTTTAGGGTTTTTTGAGATATGTTAATTGCTGTCTTTATTTTAGACGGTTGGTCAGTCATAATTACTATATCTGCAGCCTCAATAGCAGCATCAGACCCTAAACCACCCATAGCAATTCCTATATCTGCCCTAGTTAATACTGGAGCATCATTAATTCCATCACCTACAAAAGCAACTTTACCATAAGTTTCAGGTTTATCTAACATTCCTTCTAGTATATCAACTTTATCTGATGGGAGTAACCTAGTATATACTTCTTCAATTCCTAGCTTATTAGCTATTTTTTGGCCTACATAATCATTATCACCAGTTAGCATAGCTATGTGCGTAATATTGGTATCTTTTAATTCCTTTATAGCATTTTCGGAGTCACTTTTTATCTCATCAGATATTATTAGATATCCAGCATATTCCTTGTTTATTGCTACATATATTATTGTACCAATTGTTTGAATTTCCCTATAAGCTATACCCATTTTATCCATTAATTTATTGTTACCAGCATAGATTTCCTTATCATCTACACTTGCAATTATACCATGACCAGCAACCTCTTCAGTATTGCTGATTCGGTTCTTATCAATAGCTTTCCCATAATATTTCTTTATAGATTCTGCTATTGGATGATTGGAGTAATGCTCGGTGTATGCAGTATATTCTAGTAATTCATCTTCAGCTAGACCTTTAGAATTAATCTCTTGTACTTCAAAAACACCTTTAGTTAAGGTACCTGTTTTATCAAATACAATAGTTTTAACTTGGGCTAAAGTTTCTAGATAATTACTTCCTTTAACTAATATACCCTTCTTTGATGCACCACCAATTCCACCAAAAAAGCTTAGAGGAACAGAAACAACAAGGGCACATGGGCAAGATACAACTAGAAAAGATATAGCTCTATATATCCAATCATTAAACTGAGCTCCTGGTATAAGTAGGGGTGGTATAAAGGCAAGTATAAGAGCTAATACGACAACAATAGGAGTATAATAACGAGCAAATCTTGTTATAAATTTTTCTGACTCTGACTTTTTACTACTTGCATTCTCTACTAAATCAAGTATTTTACTAACAGTTGATTCTTGGTATTCAGATGTTACTTGTGCAGTTAATAAACCATTTATATTAATGCTGGCACTTAGTATACTGTCTCCTGATTTAACATCTATAGGCATAGATTCGCCAGTTAAAGCAGCAACATCAACAGATGAATAACCATCTGTAACTATTGAGTCTAAAGGAATCTTTTCTCCAGGCTTAATTACAATAGTATCCCCTATACTTACTTGGTCAGGATCAACCTTTACTAATTCATCACCTTTTTTAAGATTAGCATAGTCAGGTCTTATATCCATAAGTTCTGCAACTGACCTTCTAGACTTATCAACTGCATAACTTTGGAAGAACTCACCAACTTGATAGAAGAGCATTACAGCAACACCTTCAGGATATTCCCCAATAACAAATGCTCCTATTGTAGCTAATGTCATTAGAAAGTGTTCATCTAAAAAGTTTTTACTTTTAATATTCTTTAAAGACTTAATTATTACATCGTATCCTACAATGATATAACTTATAAAAAACAAGTAAAAACTAATGTCTTGGTCATTAAATTGAAGTATTATTCCCCCAGTAAAAAGAATTGCAGAAATAATAATTCTTGCTAAACGATTTTTCATATTTAATATCCTCCTAAGCTTTAATTAGTTTTGTACCTGGTTCTAGTTTGCTGATTATTTTTTGGGCTTCTTCTATAATTTCAGGCATCTTATCTTTATTAGCCTCTAAAATCATCTTAGTAGTCATAAAGTTTATTGAAACACTATCTACTCCCTCTAACTTTGCAATTCTGTTCTCCATTTTAGCAGCACAGTTAGCGCAATCTAGGTCTTGTAATCTAAATATTTTCTTCATAATATTCTCCTTATCTTATGTAATATATGTTTATAATTTATAAATGTTATTGATTAATCATGTCTGATGTGTTCTAGGCCAATTTCGAAAATATCTTGAACGTGTTTGTCATTTAAAGAGTAAAATACATTTCTACCTTCTCTTCTAGACTTGACTAACTTAGCGTTTTTCAGGGTTCTAAGTTGATGAGAGATTGCTGATTTAGTCATATTAAGCAAAACAGCCAAATCACAAGTACACATTTCATGTTGGTTTAAGGCACTAAGAATATTTATTCGTGTGGAATCACCGAATATTTTAAAAAAGTCTGCCAGCTTAGTAAGTTCTTCTTTATCATTCATATTCTCTTTAACTTTATTAACAACATCTTCGTGAATGACTTCGCAATCACATATAATTTTTTCATCTGACATCTATTAAACCTCCAATACTAATATCTAATATATAGTCTTATATAAGTTTGTTTAAAAAGTAAAGATAGTTGAGTGGCCACTCAACTATGCTTATATTATAGTTGAATGACCACTCAATTGTCAAGGCTTTTATAGCAAAAAAATGGCCTAAGGTTTACTTAATGATAACCTTAGACCAAATATATATTTTGATTTAATCTTTTCTTAATTTAACTTTGTCAGCAGCGCCTCTTCGCCTAGAGTCTAAAATTGCCGCATAGTGTTTTTTTGTTGTATTAACATCACTATGTCCTAAAACATCAGCCACTAAATATATATCTCCTGTGGCCTGATAAAGACTAGTACCATAAGTACTTCTTAATTTGTGGGGTGTTATATTTTTTAGACTTGTAACGCTACTTGAATATTTCTTAACAAGATTTTCAACAGCCCTAACACTTATACGACGGTTTTGTAAGGATAGGAAGAGAGCATCTTCATGACCTTCCTTGGTAATGATATCTTCCCGTTCAATCATATAGTCCTCAAGGGCATCTCTTACCTCTTCACCGAAGTATATAATGGCTTCGTTTCCACCTTTACGAGTTATTTTTATGCCATCATTATTAAAGTCAACGTCATCAACATCTAAGCCAACACATTCAGAAACACGAATACCTGTACCTAAAAAGAGAGTTATAATAGCTAGGTCCCTTTTTTTCGTTTTGTTATGATAGGCTTTTTGCCTTTCTGTCAAATGTTCTCCAGATTCTACTGCATCCAAGAGCTTGGCAACTTCATCAGGATCTAATCGAATAATTTCCTTACTAGTAATCTTAGGCAAATCAACTAGAACAGTTGGGTTAGTTTCAATCATTTCCTTTTTATAATAATAATTATAAAAACTTCGAAGCGTAGTTAATTTTCTTTTTTTACCAGTAGCAGAATTAATATATTCTTTATCCTCAGATTTATAATATGTTAAATACTCTAGATATTCTTCTATATCAAGAGCTGTGACATTATCCAGAATATCAATTTTGAACTCTTTTATAGAAGCGTTTTTATAAGCAGGATTTGTATTGCATATAAACTCAAAAAAAACTTTTAAGTCATATGCATAAGCTATTCTAGTTTTGGAAGATGTAGTGTTTTCCATACCTCTAAAAAAATCACCACAAAAACGTGGTAGTTCAGATATAAGCTCACGTAATTTTTTTGTATTCTTAATATTGAGTTTTTCGTGATAGTTAAAGTCTGACATAAAATCCTCCTAGTAAAATGATATAAATATATATAAATAACATGTTTTAGCTATTTAACAGTTCATAACTTGTTCTATATATAATTGTATCAAATATTTATAACTAATGCTAGCATTCTAAGTGGCTAAACCTAGGTAATTGAAGAAGATTAATTATAATACAACTTATTTATTCATATGTTGTTAATTGTTGGTAAAATCCTTGAGGAGTCAAACACACTGGACATACTTCTGGTGCACATAAGCCACTAATGATATTTCCGCATCCAATACATATCCACAGAGTTTCTTCTGGCTTGCAAAACAATTGATTACTAATAATATCATCTATTGCAGCCTCATAAGCAAAAAGATGATTACGTAAAATGTTTGAGATCCCGTTAAATAGAGAAGCAAACTCATCGTATCCTTCTTCTAATGCTTGCTCAGAATACTCTAAATATAAATTTAATTCTCTGTCTTCACGTTCTCTTGCTGCTATTAAATTATCTAATGTTATTGTTTCTCCGTAGATAGTGCCATGTATACGGTTAGCTATAAATCTAGAATGTCTAGCATTTGTACTAAACAATAAACTGATTGGGATTAATACTTCCTCATTTGCTTGTGCTTCATAAAGATCAAGTAATGTACTTTCTTCTAATAAATTCAATAATGATATTTGTAGATTTATATATGTTTGGCTCTCTTGAAAATCCAATACAATACCCCACATTCATAATAGTGATTTGTATATATTATGAGAAATCGAAGGTATTTATGAAAGTATTAATTATTTTTGTTACTCAAATATATTCCTAGTGAAACTAAAAGTAAACCTATAAAACTGTATATAGATATACTTTCGCCAGGAACAATTATAGCTGAGGCAATGGCTCCAATGATTGGAACTGTAAACTTGTATATAGTAATTTCACTAGCTTTAACATTTTTTAATACCCTATACCATATAGTAAAGGCTAAAGCAGATATTAGGGCTAAGGATAAGAATAAAACAAATGAATAAGTATTTGGGAAAGCTACTAATTGTCCATAAGTAAGAAATCCAATAATAAGTAGAAAGGCTCCACCTATAGTAAGTTGCCATCCATTCATTAATACTGCATCAATATTTCTTCCGAAGCTCTTTGCTAAAATAGTACCAATAGCTGCAAACACCCCACTAATTATTAAAAACCCTTCACCTTTTAGTGAAAAATTCCAGAATGCTTCACTTGTTCCTAGACTATTGATATTAACAACAACCATACCAACTAGTCCTAATACAAGGGCTAAAATCTTCTTATAATTGATTTTTTCATTGTTTAATAAAAAATGAGCTAAAATAACTACAATAAATATATCAAATTGTGATAGAACCGCAGATTTAACACCTGTTGTATTTGAAGAACCAATAAAAAAGAAGGCATAAAGCAAGGTTGTTTGGAATAAACCAAGAAGGCTTAGTTTGCCTAAGGTATTAGCAGAGTTAATCTTCGGAAACTTCTTATTAGCAAAAGCATAATATAATAATACGAAAATTCCAGCCAAAAAAAACCTCATACCTGCAAGAGTTATCTTGGCAAAATCACTAGTCATATTTAATTGGCCATAAAGTAACTGTAATATAGGAAAAACAAGACCCCATAACAAGCAACAAAATAGTGCCAATATTATTGATTTACTTTTTTTCATTTTTACCTCCTAAATATATAGACAAACCTATATATTTTTAAATTAAATATTATTGAACCAACATAATAAGATTAATTATGTATCATATATATTAAAAAATCAAATTATAAGTTAAAAAATATCAATACAATAATAAACGCTAATTCAAAAACCACATTATACTTATATATACATTATCTTTTTTAAATAAGTTTTTAATACTTGATTAAAATCAATTCATTA
>CAZXSM010000002.1:0-13508 GCA_964643255.1 uncultured Lachnospiraceae bacterium | reverse complement strand
AATCAATTCATTATTTTATAACCCCTGTTACAATATGCTTAGTAGTAAAAAAGAAAACAATTTAGCAAATAAGATTTTATAAATAAGAAAGAGGTAATCGATATGTCTAACAAAACAAACTTTAATGAAGTAAAAGAAAAAAACTTACAATTATTAGAACAATATGTACCTGTTGTTTTAAGAGTTCATGGACCAAGTCATCCGGAATTCTATGATGTTGAGAAAGAATATGTTTCATTATCAGCTAAGATTGATGAAGCAGGATCAGAAAAACCAGACTTAAAGGATGAATTTAGTAATTTGCGTGAAATAACAGATAACTACAGGATTCCTAGCGGTGTATGTGAAACTTATGAAGCAGTATACAATATGTTAGCTGAGTTAGATGAGGCTTATAAGGCTTAAGAATACTATCTCCAGAGGTAGTCATTAGCAAACTTACTTCTGGAGACTTAACTAAGATTATAGATTATTAATTAGAAAATCCCATTCTAAGAGTCTAGAATCTTAAAAGACTTAAGCTAGATTCTTAGAATATTAATATATATTTTAAACAAATAAATATATTAAATTCAAGGTAAATAATTATTGTAGTAAAATTCTATTTAAATATAAATATAAAGTAAGATATAAAAATCAGGAGGCGAGTATAATGCAAAGATTTATATTAAGTAAGAAAAATCAAATAACATTAGTAAGTGCTATTTTACTAGCAATCGGTTATATTAGTAGATTTGGTTTTCAAAAAACACAAGTAACAAATGTAGCATTTATAATTGCAGGTATTATAGGTTTCTTACCTATAGCAATTCAAGCATATCAAGCAATAAAAGTTAAGGTTATAAGTATAGATTTACTAGTTACTATAGCAGTTCTTGGAGCATTTTATATAGGTGAATATGAAGAATCAGCAGTTGTTACCTTCTTATTCCTCTTTGGTGCTTTCTTAGAACAAAGAACATTAAACAAAACTCGTTCAGCTATTAAGGAATTAACAGAAATGGCACCAGATACGGCCCTAAAACAAAGGGAAGATGGGGAGTTTGAAGAAGTAGATGTCTGGGATGTAGATGAAGGAGATATACTTCTTGTTAAAACAGGTGCGAAAGTACCAGTTGATGGAACTGTCCTAGTAGGTCAAGGAAATATAAATGAAGCTAGTATAACAGGTGAGTCTCTTCCAGTTTCTAAAGAAATAGACTCAGGAGTATATGCTGGAACGATCTTAGAGAATGGAACTATTCAAATTAGGGCAGATCGTGTTGGAGAAGATACAACCTTTGGTAAAATCATTGAATTAGTAGAAGAAGCTCAAGATTCAAAGTCTGAAGCGGAACGTTTTATTGACAGATTTTCAAAATGGTATACTCCAGCAGTTTTGCTACTAGGAATAATTGTATATCTAGTTACTCAAAATCTACCACTGGCAATAACAATCTTGGTTCTAGGTTGCCCAGGAGCACTTGTTATCGGTGTACCAGTTTCAAACGTAGCTGGTCTTGGTAATGGAGCAAAAAACGGCGTATTGTTAAAGGGTAGTGAGGTAATTCAAGACTTTAGTAAAGTAGATACGATGGTATTTGATAAAACAGGAACTTTGACAATAGGAAACCCTGAAGTAGCAGACACTAAAACTTATGTTGATGAAGATAACTTGGATAAAGTTTTAGCTTATATATCAAGTATTGAAAAAGAATCTGATCATCCACTTGCAAAAGCTATAGTAGATTATATTGGAGATACCACTTCGTATACAGTTGAAAATACTGATGTTGTTAAGGGTGGAGGAATTGTAGCAGATGTAGATGGTAAGAGAGTAGCAGTGGGTAATTATGCACTTATGGAAAAAGAAAATGTTAATATAAGTAAAGAGGCGCTTTCTGATATTAAGTATTTTGAAGAAAGAGGTAATTCACTAGTAATTACATCTGTTGACGGCGAACTTAAAATGCTAATGGGTATTAGAGATCAAATTAGAGAAAATGTAAAAGAACATTTGCAAAAGTTAAAAGACCTAGGTGTTAAAAACTTAGTAGTTTTATCAGGTGACAATCAAGGAACAGTTGATGTAGTAGCTAAAGAACTTGGGCTTACAGAAGCTCATGGGCATATGTTACCAGAAGATAAGTCTGCCTATATTAAAGAATTGCAAGATAGAGGTCAGATTGTAGCATTTGTTGGAGACGGAGTAAATGATAGTCCATCATTAGCCTTAGCTGAAATAGGAATTGCTATGGGAAGTGGCACAGATGTAGCTATTGAAACATCAGATGTTGTACTCGCCAACTCAGATTTCTCTCGTCTACCTCATGCCCTAGGATTAGCAAAAGCAACAGCATCTAATATGAGACAAAATATTGTTATTGCAGTAGGTGTTGTATTAGTACTACTAGCAAGTGTATTCTTTAGTGACTGGATGAATATGTCAATAGGTATGTTGGTCCACCAAGCAAGTATTTTAGTAGTTATCTTTAATGGTATGAGATTACTTTACTATAAATTAAGATAAGATTCTAATTTATAGTAAATATAAAATAATAATAGAAAATAAATTATAAAAATTGATTTAAATCAATTTATTTATCAACAATATAGTATATAATATAATTACAAGAAGAAAAAACAATCAAAAAAAATAAAGGAGAGATTTATTATGAAAAAAGCAGTAATTCAATTAGATACACTTACTTGTCCATCATGTGTACAAAAAATAGATAATTCACTAAAAGGATTAGATGGTGTAGATTCAGAAAGTGTTAAAGTACTTTTTAACTCAAGTAAAGTAAAATTAGATTTTGATGAAGATAAAGTATCTACAGATGATATTGAAAATGCAATTACATCACTTGGATACGAAGTGAAAAAAACTAGAGCAAGATAAATAGATTAAATCCCCTTATAATATACATTTTTATAAAAGTCCCATCTACAAGACATTATGTTTGCTAGATGGGACTTTTTGTTTTTATAATATGTGTAACAAATGTTTGGCTTATCTAGATACTAAAGGGTTAGCTTATACCAGACTGTTGCGACTAGTAGGGAACTTTGCTATAATGTCATTAAGTAGAAAAGTGCAAAGTATAAGATATATAAGATATATAAGTAAATTTTCTATTTTAGATTTTAAAAAGGATGAGATAATGAATAATGTAAAAATATTTACTGATAACATTGAATCCCAAGCATTAAACCAAGTAGAAGTCTTAGCTAGCCAGCCGGCATTTAAGGATTGCAAAATCAGGATTATGCCTGATGTACATGCTGGAAAAGGCTGTGTTATTGGTTTTACAGCAGACTTAGGAGACAAGCTAATACCTAACATTGTAGGTGTAGATATTGGATGTGGTATGTTAACTGTTAAGCTAGGCGACATTGACCTTAACTATGGAAAACTAGATAAAATAATTAGAAAACATATACCTAGCGGAAGAAATGTACACGACGGAAGAACAGTCCGGTTCGATAAACTTAAAGACTTACATTGCTATAGAGAGTTGAAGAATACTAAAAGAATTGAAAGAAGTATTGGAAGTCTTGGTGGTGGAAATCATTTTATAGAAGTGGGCAAAGATGATGATAACAACAAATATCTAGTTATTCATACGGGTAGTAGAAATCTAGGTAAGCAAGTAGCAGATTATTATCAGAAGTTGGCTATTGAATTAATGCAAGGAAAAGGCCAAGTATATGAAAGAAAAGAACAAATTATTAAGGAATATAAAGAAAGCGGAAAAAAGGATCAAATACAAAAAGCTATAAAAAAACTAAACAGAGAGTTTAGACCAAAGAAACTAGATATTCCTAAAGATCTATGCTATCTAACGGGACGCTACAGAGAGGAATACCTTCATGATATGAAGATATGTCAAGAGTATGCTGACTTTAACCGAGAAACTATAATGAACTTAATACTGGATAACTACGGGCTAACAAGTCTTGGACATTTCACAACCATTCATAATTATATTGACCATGAAACCAATATAGTTAGAAAAGGTGCTATTTCTGCAAAGAAAGATGAGATAGTATTAATTCCTATAAATATGAGAGACGGATGTATTATTGGAAGAGGCCTTGGAAATGATGACTGGAACCAATCAGCACCCCATGGAGCTGGAAGATTGATGAGTAGGACACAAGCAAAAAAGACTTTAAATCTTAATGACTTTCATACGGAAATGGACGGAATATATACAACTAGCGTAAACTCATCTACTTTAGATGAAGCCCCAATGGCATATAAACCTATAGAAGAGATATTAGATAACATAGGAGACACTGTAGAAGTTATAAAAATAATTAAGCCTGTTTATAATTTCAAGGCAAGTTAAGGATAAAATATAGTATAATAAGATTGTATTTATTATTTTACTATATCTATTTAATAAGGAGATCAAGATGAACATAGATAAAGTTCGAAACAATACGGTTATAAACAATCAAAGTACATTAAAAACTAATGATACAAAAGATACCAGTTTTGAAGAGGTATTAAATGCCAATAATAAGAAAGAAGTAAATGCTAATAATATATTCCAAGATGCAGCTAACAAATACGGTGTTCCTGCTAACCTTCTAAAGGCAGTGGCAAAAGTGGAGTCAAATTATAATCCTAATGCAGTTTCTTCTGCTGGAGCAAGTGGAGTAATGCAACTTATGCCTGCTACAGCAAAAGGGCTAGGAGTTACAGATGTATTTGACCCTGTTCAAAATATACATGGTGGAGCAAAATATTTATCCCAGTTATATAAAAAGTATGATGGTAATCTAGAATTAACACTAGCAGGCTATAATGCTGGGCCAGGAAATGTAGCAAAGTATGGTGGTGTACCACCTTTTAAAGAAACTCAGAATTATATCGTTAAAGTTAAAAAAGCTCTTAATGATGACGGTGGAAATGTTGAATTAATGAACTTTAAGATAAGTGCTGGCAGCAAGTATAAGAGCCTTAGTCAATCTACCAGTCAAGGAATAGATGGACTAGACGAAGATGGTATAAAGAAAATATACAGGGCCCTTGCAGAAGGGGTTAAGATGAGATTACTTGAAGAAGTTGGACGAAGAGATTCAGAAGACGAAGATGATAAATACTTAAATAAATAAAATTTAAAATTACAAAAAGGTGGTTGTTATATGAATATTAAACATGTGACCTTAAGAGTCAAAAACTTAGAAAAATCAATAAAGTTTTATGAAACGATTACAGAATTAGTAGTTTCTCGCAGATTTAAAGCAGGAACAGCTGAACTTGCTTTTATGGCTGACAAAAATGGAGGGACTGAGATAGAACTTCTCCATATACCTGAAGGTCAGACATTTGAAGGTAAGGGTATGTTTATATGTTTTGAGACAGATAAATTGGAAGAAATGCATAAGGTTGCCCAAGATAAGGATTTAAATCCTTCACCAATTCAGTATCCAGATGATGGAACACGATATTTTTATGTATATGATCCAGATGGTGTATCAATACAATTACGCACTTTTACAAAGTAATACTAAATAAACACAAATAAATAGAGTATCACATAAAAAACCCCTGTTTAACAGGGGATTTTTCATGGGGAATCTTAAGTGAATAGATATTTTCTCTTAAAGTTTCAGCCACATAAAGAGCATCTTTTTTACCTATTTCAGGAAGGATAGCTATAAACTCCTCACCACCATAGCGAGCAGCTAAATTTGATAATGGGAAATTATGGCAGCAAAGATTAGCTGACCAACTGAGCTTAGGTTACCTCTTTTAATTAGAGACTTTAAAACCATATTGCCTTCTTCTTTCATAAATTTACTATGGTATAAGATATCATTGACAGAAGAAATTAAAAGGGAAAAGGCACCAATAATTATTAATTTACTACCATTAATTATTAATTTACTACCATCTTATTTATTAATTCTTCCCCTTATCAAGACTATCACAGTGTAGATTTTTTCATTAGGCCTCACCATCTATCTAAACTCTCAGAAAGAGTAAAATTGTACTAAAAATATTATTTTAGCTTGACAAAATTGTAACTTGCATCTAAGATAAAAATATGGAAACTCAAAATCGATTTACAGTTTCCAACCAACTATAATTTCTTTTGAAAAGGAGTGATATATAATTTTGAATGACAAAATAGAGCTGAAAAACCAAATATTAGATACAACAATTCATATATTTAATGAAAAAGGTCTTAAGTTTACCCTAGATGATATTGCTTCTTTGCAAGGAATTAGTAAGAAAACAATTTATACCGTGTTTATTAGTAAGGAAGATTTATTTCTAACTATGGTAGATTATATATTTGACTCAATTAAGGAAAGTGAACAAAAGATTATTGATGATGAAACTATGTCAACAGAAGCTAAAATCAGAAGTATTCTAACGGTACTTCCAGAAGCATATAAGGATGTTAACTTTCAAGAATTATATGTTTTGAAAGATAAGTATCCAAAGACCTATCAAAAGGTAGAAATGCGTCTTGAAACTGGCTGGGAAAGTACAATTGAGCTTCTAGAGCAGGGGATGGAAGAGGGAGTGATAAGAATCTTTAATATTCCAATTTTAAAAACTATGTTTGAAGCAAGTATTGAACAGTTTTTTAAAAGAGATGTTCTGGTTCAGAATAATATTACCTATAAGGACGCTCTTGATGAAGTAGTAGATATTTTAATGGATGGAATAGCAATAATATAATAAGGTAGGTGTAGAATTGAGAAAGCGAATATATTTAAATAAGGATTGGAGATTTACAGAAAGTTTTGATGGTAAGATTTTAAACAAGGATTTTGATTCTAGTGAGATGGAGAAGGTTAGACTTCCTCATACTTGTGTAGAAACTCCCTTTAACTATTTTGATGAAGAGACTTATCAAATGATAAGTGGTTATAGGAGAATAATATCTGCTCCAGAGTCTTGGGAAGGAAAGCGAATTATTCTTACTATTGATGGGGCAGCCCATGAAAGTGAAGTTTTCTTAAATGGTAAGAAGATAGGAGAACATCACTGTGGTTACACTGCATTTTCCATAGACTTAAGTGAAGATCTTGTTTACGGACAAGATAATATCTTAGTGATAAAAGTAGATAGTAGAGAAGACAGAAACATACCCCCTTTTGGTTTTGTAATTGATTACATGACTTATGGTGGAATATATCGAGAAGTTTATCTTGAGGTTTTGAATACTACTCATATTGAAGATATATTTATCCATTCTAATGTGGAGATAGGTGAGCCTTCTAATATTAGAGAGGTTGATAAGAGGGGTAATCTTGTTAATACAAGACAAGTAGATATAAAGTCAGAAATTACCTTAAATAATATTCAGGATAATACTCGTGTAATTCAATATATTAAGAAAAAGGATGAAGAGGATTACAAGGTTTTAGGGGAATCTATCTTATCTGATTTAAATACTAAGTTGAGCTTTAACAAAGAGGGGATAGAACTTTGGGATATTGACAATCCTGTCCTATACGATATAAAAACTCTTATTTTAGTAAATGACCAAGAAATAGATAATAAGATTACAAGGGTAGGCTTTAGAAAAGGAGTCTTTAAGAAGGATGGCTTCTATTTAAATAATAGAAAAGTGAAAATCCGTGGCCTGAATCGACATCAAAGTTACCCATACGTAGGATATGCCATGCCTGAGTCTATGCAAAAGCTAGATGCAGACATATTAAAGTATGAACTTGGCTTAAATTCAGTTAGGACATCCCATTATCCTCAGTCTCATCATTTTATAGATAGGTGTGATGAAATTGGCCTACTTGTTTTTACAGAGTTTCCAGGCTGGCAGTATATAGGTGATGAAGAATGGAAAAATCAAGCTGTAGAAAATGTTAGAGATATGGTAAGTCAGTACCGTAACCATACTTCTATAATATTATGGGGAGTGCGTATCAATGAATCTATGGATGATGATGAGTTTTATAAAAGAACTAACCAAGTTGCCCGTGAACTAGATAAAACACGTCCTACAGGTGGAGTTCGTAACTTCAAGAATAGTAATTTACTAGAAGATGTTTATACCTATAATGACTTTTCTCATAATGGCAAAACAAAAGGATGCGAAAAAAAGAAGAATATCACATCAGACATGGATAAAGCTTATCTTGTATGTGAATATAATGGTCACATGTTTCCAACTAAGACTTTTGATAATGAAGAACATCGCACCGAACATGCCTTACGTCATGCCAATGTTCTAGATTCAATTAATGAAGAAGAGGATATTGCAGGAAGCTTTGGTTGGTGTATGTTTGATTATAATACCCACAAGGATTTTGGTTCAGGGGACAGGATTTGTCATCATGGAGTTATGGATATGTTTAGAAATCCTAAGCTAGCAGCAGATGTTTATGCAAGTCAGTCAGAGGAGACAGATGTACTTTCTATTAGTTCCTCAATGGACATAGGAGAGCACCCAGAGAGTAATCGTGGACAGGTGTATATTATCACAAATGCTGATAGTGTTCGTATGTATAGGAATGATCAGTTTATAAAGGAATACACAAAGCAAGATTCACCCTACAAATATTTAAAACATGGACCTATTTTAATTGATGATTATGTTGGAAATTTAATTGTAGATAATGAGAATTTCACTCCAGGCCAGGCTAAAGATATAAAGACTGCCCTTAATGCTGTATCAAGGTACGGGCTAACTAACTTACCAGCTAGGATTAAGTTAAAGTTACTAAAGTTATTAACTATAAATCGCATGACTTATTCTCAGGCTGTGGATATATATAATGAGTATATTGGCGACTGGGGTGGTTCATCAACAGAATATGTTTTTGAAGCAATCAAAGACGGTCAAGTAGTAAAGACGGTAAAGAAGAAACCAATGACAAATGTGAGTTTAAGTGTTTTAGCTTCTCATAATGAATTAAGAGACAAGGACACTTATGACGTTTCATCTATAAGAATTAAGGCAGTAGATGAATCTAATAATATATTAAATTTCTTTTCTGAACCCATATTCCTTGAAACAGAAGGACCAATTGAAATTATAGGACCAAAGGTTGTTTCCTTAAAAGGTGGCATGGGGGGAACTTATGTTAAGACAAGAGGCGAAGAGGGTAAGGCCTTGCTTAAGATAAAAAGTCTTCAGACAGAAGATGTTCAGATTGAATTTACTATAAATGTGGATAAATAAAATTAGAAAGGTAGGAAGAGGTATGAAATTAACTAAAAAAGAGAAGGCATCCTATGGTTTGGGAGCCGTAGGAAAAGACATGGCTTATATGCTCTCAGCAAGTTATGTGCTCTATTATTATCAAGATGTTATGGGTGTGGATGCTATGGCAATGGGGGTTTTGTTATTAGTCGCACGTATATTTGATGCATTAAATGATCCAATAATGGGAGTAATAGTTGCCAAAACAAAAACTAGATGGGGTAGATTTCGTCCTTGGTTATTAATAGGCACAGTTACAGATGCAGTTGTGTTGTATTTCTTGTTTTCAGCCCCACCTTCTCTAGACGGACAAGGGCTATTTGTATATGCCTGTGTATTCTATCTGCTTTGGTGTGTTACATATACTATGATGGATATTCCCTACTGGTCAATGATACCAGCACTTACTAAGGGAGGTAAGGATAGGGAGGAACTTTCAACAATAGCACGTACTTGTGCTGGAATTGGTGGTGCAATAATTACTGTTTCAACAATGTTATTAGTGCCTAAACTTGGAAATGGAGACGAACGTATTGGTTTTAGCCGCTTTGCTCTTATTGTTGCAGTAATATTTGTAATAACTATTCTTATTACTTGTATAAATGTAAAAGAAGATTCAACTGTAGATGTAGAAACTTCAAGTGTAAGAGATATGTTTAAAGCTTTAATAAAAAATGACCAAGCTATAACAGTTGTAGTTGTTATAGTTTTAATCAATACAGCCCTTTACATTACCTCAAACTTACTAATATATTTCTTTAAATATGATGTGGGTGGAGCAAACTGGAATGAAAACTACACCATATTTACAGCCTTTGGTGGTGCAATTCAAATATTATCAATGATGGTTTTATATCCGTTTTTGAGAAAGTTCATTAGTTCTATGAAAGTATTCTACCTTAGTTTTGCAATGGCAATTGGTGGTTTTGCCTTATTACTTATTATAATGTTTACAGGATATTCAAGCTTTTATGTATTATTCATTCCTGGATTCTTTATATTTGCAGCCTTTGGAATGCTCACTGTATTAACAACAGTATTTCTTGCAGACACAGTAGATTATGGAGAAGTTAAGAATAACCAAAGAGATGAAAGTGTTATATTTTCAATGCAAACCTTTGTAGTTCAATTAGCATCAGGCTTAGCTGTATTTATTGCTTCAATTGTTTTAACTGTCTTTAATATTAGCGACGAAATACAAGTAACAGGCCTATCAACATATTCTGCAACAGGGCTTAGAACCACTATGACCATGATACCTATTGTAGGACTATTACTGGCAGTATTTGTATTTTACAAAAAGTATATTCTTACTGATAAAAAAATGAGTGAGATTACTAAGGAGTTAGAAGTAAGGAACGAATAGATATAAAATGACAAAGATATATCAGATCGGGAGGTAGAGTTTATGGCTTTAAATGAAGACAAGATGAATGAAAACAAGGTAAATGAGGATAAAATAAATGAAGCCAATGATTTTGAAGAAGGCTTAAAGGAAATTTATTTTCGTTTAGATACAAAAAACACAAGTTACATATTAAAAAAGACTAAGTATGGTCATTTAGAACATGTATATTATGGGAATATATTAAGCCAAGAAGACAAAAGTGAGATTCTAAAGCAAAAAAGGAGTATCCAGATTGGCTGTAGCGTTATATATAGCAAGGAAGATGACATTTATGATTTAGATAGCATGTGTTTAGAATGGTCAGATAATGGCCGAGGGGATTACCGTCAGTCTCCTACAGAGTTACTTATGCCAGATGGTAGCTATGTTAGTGATTTTGTTTATTATAATCATGAGCTTACTAAGGGGTCGACTTCAATGGAGACCCTACCAAATGCATATGGTGGAGATAGGACTTTAAAGATAAGTCTTAAAGATAAGGCATTTCCAGTATTTATTGATTTATATTATACTGTTTATCTACAAACAGACGTTATAACAAGAAGGGCAGTACTTAGAAACGAAGGAGATAAGCCTATTACAAGTAGACGTATCATGAGTATGATGCTTGATTTGCCTGATGAAAACTTTAAAATGTTCACCCTTGGGGGAGGGTGGATTAAGGAAGCACATTTACAAAAGCATGACATATCTTATGGAGCAGTAGTAAACTCTTCAACAACAGGTTCAAGTAGCAACAAGCAAAACTCAGCATTTTTATTAGCAGAAGGTGATGCTAATGAAGATTATGGAAATGTTTATGGCTTTAATTTGATCTATAGTGGTAACCATTATAGTTTTGTTGAGAAAAATGAAAGAGACTATGTACGAATCAATATGGGTATCAATCCCCATCTTTTTGAATGGGAACTAGGTAAGTCAGACAAGTTTGAAACTCCAGAATGTGTTATGACCTATAGTAATAAGGGCTTTAATGGTGCTAGTCATCATATGCACGACTTTGTAAATGAACATATTGTAAGAGGAGATTACAAGAAGAAAGAAAGGCCAGTTTTACTTAATAATTGGGAGGCTCATTTCTTCGATTTTAACGAGAGAAAGCTACTTCGTCTTGCTTCTTCGGCAAAAGAACTAGGTATAGAATTATTTGTCCTAGATGATGGGTGGTTTGGTGAGAGAAACTCAGACAAGGCTGGACTTGGGGATTATAATGTAAATAAAAAGAAGTTTCCAAATGGAATGAAATCATTTGCGGACAAAATTAAAAACATGGGAATGAAATTTGGTCTATGGTTTGAACCAGAAATGATTAATGAGGACAGTGACCTTTATAGAAGTCACCCAGAATATGCAGTTAAAGTTCCTAAGCGCCATGGGGTACTTGGAAGAAATCAGTTGGTTCTAGACCTATGTAAAAAGGAAGTAAGAGATTATATAGTAGAAAATGTTTCTAAGCTTCTAGATGAGGTGGGAGTTGACTATGTTAAATGGGATATGAATAGGCATATAGCAGAAGCTTATTCGGATAGTTTGGAATGTCAAGGTGAATTCTACCACAAATATATTATGGGATTATATGATGTTCTGACCCGTATATTTAAACCTAGACCCCATATCTTGCTAGAAAGTTGTGCAAGTGGTGGTAATAGATTTGACTTAGGCATGCTTACCTTCAGTCCACAAATATGGGTTTCTGATGATACAGATCCTATAGAAAGGCTGAAAATCCAAGGAGGATTATCATACTTTTATCCACAATCAACCTTTGGAGCCCATGTTTCTGAATCACCTCACCAGCAAACTTTAAGAGATACGCCTTTATCTACACGTTATAATGTATCTTGCTTTGGTTGCCTTGGATATGAGTTTGACCTTAAACATCTAACACCAGAAGAAAAGAAAGACATTACTGAGCAAATAGCATTTTATAAACAACATCGTATGCTCTTTCAATATGGGACTTTTTATAGAATTAAGTCCTATAAAGAGAACAAGCAAATATGGCAAGTTTTAAGCAAAGACAAAGAAACTGCAATCACAGGTCTATTCCAAACTATGGCTACCGCAGCAGAAAGTAGCGATAAATTAAAAGTAGTAGACCTAAAAGAAGGTATGTATAACCTTGAAACCAGACCTCAGAAATTCTATCTGAAAGGTTATGGAAACCTAGCAAAACATATCGTGCCAGTGGACCTAAACCCTGACGGCTTAGTATTACGCCTAGCCAACAAATATTATTCATTAACAAATGGGGTAGAAAGTTATGTATGTTCCAACCAAGCTCTTGAATCAGGCATTCCACTAAGAGAGCAATTTATGGGTACAGGTTATAGTCCAGACATAAGATTATTAGGAGACTTTGGTTCTAATCTATATATAACAAGGAAATTTTGAAGAAGATGTTTTGGAATTTGCTGAAACTTTTAACCTTTATCTAAACTCAATTGAAAAAGAGAATATTAATAAATTGATAGAACAAGGATATGATGAGTTTAAAGATGTTTTTATTAGATTGAAACAATTGGCTAAGCAAAATCCTTTAAGTACAACAGATAAAAAGGTGTATGTGACAGAGGTACAATATTATATATCCTGTTTTACACGTTTATGTTTATCTATTTTAAAAGAAGCAGATATTTATGACTCAGCTAACGCTTTTCTTGATGAAAAGCAAAAAAAAAATAATCAAGAGGAATTACACAATGTCTGGATAGAAGGCTACAACAATATAGAAAACATTTATAAAAATTATGAAAAAAATCCTAAACCATCAAAAATAAATTCAACTAGAACAGAAATGGCAAACAAAGCAAAGATATTTGCTAGGCAATCTAGAGAAGGAATATATAAACTAGAGCTTCCTACAGGGGCTCGTGTCATAATAGTGACAGGGTGCATAAATGCTTTAAGATCAAGGGTTTCAGGAA
>CAZXSM010000001.1:40841-78054 GCA_964643255.1 uncultured Lachnospiraceae bacterium | reverse complement strand
AATTATGTAACAATAGATAAATAAAAGTAGTTAAATGTAGCATATTAAAATGATATAAGAGTAAAGAAAAGGAATGAGACTATGAAGGATTTACAAAAGATTAGAGAAAAAATTGATATTATAGATAAACAAATAGTTTCCTTGTTTGAGGAACGTATGGGTATAGTAGAAGATGTGGCTGACTATAAGATTGCTACTGGTAAGCCTGTATTAGACGTATCAAGGGAAAAAGAAAAAATAAAAACCTTAACATCTTTAACAGATAATGAATTTAATCAACAAGGTATTAAAGAGTTATTTAAACAAATCATGGCATCTAGTAGAAAGTTACAATATAGTAAAATACCTAATGACCCAAATGAAGCAATATTCGACGAAATAAAAGAACTAAAAAAGGATGATAATACAAGGGTAGTTTATTTTGGTGAAAAGGGTTCTTATACAGAACAGGCTATGAATGAATGCTTTGGTAGCAAGGTTATTGCAATTCAAGAGTCTACATTTAAAGGTATTATGAAAAAAATAAATAATAAGGAAGCTGATTATGGTGTTTTACCAATAGAAAACACATCAACTGGTGGAATTGGAGATATATATGATCTGTTAGTTCAATTTGATAATTATATAGTTAAAGATCATGTAGTGAAAATTGACCATGCCCTACTTGGCTTGCCTGATTCTAAGATTTCTGATATTACTAGAGTTTACTCCCATCCACAAGCCTTGCAGCAATCATCTTTATTTTTGGATAAACACAAAAACATAAAACAGGTCCAGTGTTTTAGTACTTCTTATGGAGCTAAGAAGGTACTAGAAGATGGTGATATACATCAAGGGGCCATAGCTAGTTTAAATGCTGCTAAAAACTATAATTTAAAGGTTTTAGCTAGTGATATCAATAATAACAATGTAAACTCAACTAGGTTTATTATTATATCAAATAAGAAAGAATATATTGGAAATGGTAATAAGATTAGTGTTTGTTTTGAGCTACCCCACGAAAGTGGTAGTTTATATGACATACTTTCTCATATATCCTACAACAATTTAAACATGACAAATATTGAATCTAGACCAATAGGGAATAGAAATTTTGAATATAAGTTCTTTGTTGATTTTGTAGGTAATCTGAAAGACTCAGGGGTTAAAAATGCAATTTTAGGAATGGAGAAAGAAACAAACAACTTCAGAGTACTTGGTAATTATTAATTTACTTGACTTTCTTAATATACAACACACAAATTTTAAATAATAATCACAAAGTAGACATAATTCTTTGTTATTATTAATGGTAGATAAAAAGAATAGATAGAATAATATTAAAATATCGGTTAATTTAAGACTATAGTTAACAATTAGATATAAATAATTACGGAAGGGAGTCTTGTATATGAAGAAGGTTGTTAAGTTTATTTTGTTGGCTATTATTGTTGGATTACTGGCTAGTGGAATTTATCAAGCTTATAGATATATTAATAAGGAAGATGGTATAAAAGATGAAGAGTTTATGGAGAATGATGAGAACTCTGCTGATTCCTCTATTATTAATACGGATAATAAAGTTATAGATAATGATGTTTCTGATATTGTTGATAATGTTATGCCTTCTGTTGTTGCCATAAATTCAACTGTTACGGATACGGTTACTGACTTTTTTGGCAGACAGTATAGTCAAGAAGCTGAGGGTAGTGGATCTGGATTTATTATTGGACAGAATAAAAGGGAATTATTAATAGTAACTAACCACCATGTTATTGATGAAGCATCAAGAATTGAGATTGTTTTTAATGATGGCTCTGTGGCGGAAGGAAATCTTCGTGGTAGTAATTCTGTTGTAGATGTTGCGGTAGTCTGTGTTAATTTAGCTGATCTATCCCAGGAAACTAAAGAAGATATTAAGATAGCGACTATAGGTAACTCTGATAATGTTCAATTAGGGGATATGGTTATAGCTATCGGTAATGCTTTAGGCTACGGACAGTCAGTGACTGTTGGATATATTAGTGCAATCAATAGAGAGGTAGACGTTGAAGGAAAAGGAATGGAACTTATCCAAACAGATGCGGCTATCAACCCAGGTAATAGTGGTGGTGCCCTTCTTAGTGCTAGAGGAGAAGTAATAGGTATCAACACGATGAAACTGATTGGTCAAAATGTTGAAGGTATAGGATATGCAATTCCAATATCTGAGGTGTTAGATTTATTAAATCAATTAATTAATAGAGAAATAGTTAGTGAAGGTAATCAAGCATATTTAGGTATTGCGACTAAAGATGTTACTCAAATGTATTCTAAAGGTTTTAATATGCCCATTGGAGTATATGTGTATGAAGTAGAAGAAGGGTCAGCAGCTGATCAGGCTGGTGTTAAGGTAGGAGATATTATAACTGCAATCAATAGCATACCAGTTGAGTCTCAACAAGATTTACAAGATGTATTATCATATACAGAGTCTAGTTCTGAAGGTACAATCACAGTTAGTTCATTAGTTAAAGGTGAATATGTAGAGAGAACATTGGACATTGTATTTGGAGATAGAAAATAAACCATAAGATAAAAAATGATAAAGGAATATTGAAACTGTAATAATTATATTTTAGTTGACAATTTATTAGCCTATTGTTACAATTATTGTTACAGTTTAATGCATTAAACAGCTAATATAAATTTAATTATATTAGCTGTTTATCTTATATAAAATACTGTGAAGAAATAATATAATTTTAAACTGTAAACAAATGTACATTTATTATTAGATTGTTTATTTTTATGTGGATAAGGTCAGGAAACATTGTATACACAACATATATCTGTGAGGTGATTGTATGAAAAAAGTTGTTTTATCTATTTTAGTTGACAATACAGCTGGTGTTCTTAGTAGAGTATCTGGATTATTTAGTAGAAGAGGTTATAATATTTCAAGCTTAACAGTTGGAGAGACCCAAGATCCTAAGATTTCTAGAATGACAGTTGTTGTTAAAGGTGATAATAAAATCATTGACCAAATCAAGAAGCAACTAGATAAACTTGAGGATGTTAGAGAAATATTTGAATTGGAACCAGGTAAGTCTGTAACAAGAGAACTTATTTTGGTAAAAGTAGCCGCAGACAAGAATAATAGACAAAACATTTTAGCTCTTGCAGATATTTTCCGTGCTAAGATTATTGATGTTTCAATGGATTCTATGGTTATTGAACTAACAGGTAATGAAGCAAAGATTGATGCATTTATCAAATTGTTAGATGATTATACTGTTAAAGAATTTGTTAGAACAGGAGTAAGTGGTCTTGAAAGAGGCACTGGAGATATGACAGAATATTTAGGTGATTAATTAGAGTATTAATTATATAAGATGAATTAAATTAGGAGGATTAATAAATGACAAAAATATATTATCAAGAAGATTGTAACTTATCTCTATTAGAAGACAAAACTATAGCAATTATTGGTTATGGTAGTCAGGGACATGCTCATGCACTTAATGCTAAAGAATCTGGTGCTAAGGTTATTATTGGTTTATATGAAGGAAGTAAGTCATGGGATAAGGCAGAAGAAGCAGGATTTGAAGTATATACTGCAGAGGAAGCAGCTAAAAAGGCTGATATGATTATGATTCTTATCAACGATGAAAAACAAGCTGACCTATATAAAAACAGCATAGAGCCTTATTTAGAGGCTGGTAACATGCTAATGTTTGCTCATGGATTTAGTATTCACTATGGACTAATAGTAGCGCCATCAGATGTAGATGTTATAATGGTAGCACCAAAGGGTCCTGGTCATACAGTAAGAAGTACTTATAAAGAAGGTAAAGGTGTTCCTTGCTTATTAGCTGTAGAACAAGATGCAACAGGTAAAGCAAAAGAACTTGGTTTAGCTTATTCTTTGGCTATTGGTGGAGCAAGAGCCGGTGTACTAGAAACAACCTTTAAAGAAGAAACTGAAACAGATTTATTTGGTGAACAAGCTGTTTTATGTGGTGGTGTAACAGCTCTTATGAAGGCAGGCTTTGAAGTACTTACTGAAGCGGGATATGCTCCAGAGAACGCATATTTTGAATGTATTCATGAGATGAAATTAATTGTAGATTTAATCTATGAAAGTGGACTTTCAGGAATGAGATACTCAATATCTAACACTGCTGAATATGGTGATTATGTAACAGGGTCAAAAATTATTACAGAAGATACAAAAGAAGCTATGAAAGATGTATTAAAAGATATTCAAGATGGAACATTTGCTCGTAACTGGATCCTTGAAAACCAAAGTGGATCTATAAACTTTAATGCTACAAGAAAAAATGAAGCACAACATCCAGTTGAAGAGGTAGGTAAAGAACTTCGTAAGATGTTTACCTGGAATGAAGAAGATAAGTTAATAAACAACTAATCTGTTGAAATAAAAACAATTATGAAAATATAAGAATCAAATAAAATCACCTGATACTAGTTTAATAAAATTAGTATCAGGTGATTTTTATATGAATAAATCATTAATCTATTTAGTTTTTATAATTAGTACCATCCATTGGCATTCCAGAATGCAAGAGCTTTTTGCCATGAACCATATCGACTAGCTACATATCTATCAGCTGTACGTTCTTGGTTTTCAGCGGAATGATCACCCTTTAAATAAGACGAGGAAAGTTGATATCGTCCAATGTACTTTCCATTACGTGCAGAATAACTTCCACCGGATTCTCTGCGTGCTATTTCTTCTTTAGCAGCATGTTCGCTACCACTAGTTGATGTATTACTTGCTGTTGTAGTATTACTTGTAGATTTTTTAGTGGTTTTTTGTTTTGCTTTCTTTTTATCAGCAGCCTTTCTTTCGGCTTCTTTTTTCCTAGCAGCCTCTTCGGCAGCTTTTCTTTCAGCTTCTTCTCTTTGTCTTATGATTTCTAACTCTTCTTCTATAGAAATAGCTTGTTTAAATGAAACTGATAACTCAGTAAACTCTTTGGATACATAACCTTGGCTATCATTTACAGAAATCTTAATCCAATCATCTAAAATTTCTATTACACTATATTTCTCATCTAAAGCAACCACAGTTATTATTTCAGCATCTTCACTAGCTTCTTGTCTAACATTTAGTCCGTCAGCTGTAATCTTTGCTTTTACTATACCTATACTTTCAATTACCTGGTCCTTAGTTAAATCTGTATTAAGATAATCTGTATGAACATATCCTTTAACACTACCTGATTCAATTTGTGCCCATCCATTTTCAATACTTAAGATAGCGGCAGCTTCATTTGTATAGAGCTTACCTAAAATCTTACCATCTTCCGTTGGAGTCTCACGAATATTAACAAAAGAATCTGCGGTAGAAATTCCTATTTGTACATCACTTGCAGGTAATGTTCCTATATTAGTGAATTTTATATCTTCATATTTAAGAGGAACGATTTTTCTATCTATTTGAGCTAACATTATTGTATAAGCTTCTTTTTTCTCTTTTTCTATTTCAATAAGAGTATTTGCTTCTTTCTCTAGGGTTTCTATATTCTGTGGTTTTAGAACCCCTAGCTCAAGTGATTGGAAATCTATATTCTCATCGTTAATATCTTCATTAGCTAAAGTTTCATTATTAGTAAACCCACCGGTTACATTTTTTTCATCATGATCTTGATTATCTTTAGATGATAGTAGTGAAGCTTTTAAGACTTGTGCTTCATTATCAACTACTTCAGGATTATCATTATTACTAGCTACATCAGCAAATACTACGACTCCTGATAATGAAAAGATAATAACAAGTACAATCAAAATTTTATTTTTATTTTTTTGAATCTTTTCTTTCAATTTCTTCTCCTCATTCAAACAAATATAATTTAAATCAATTATTTGTTTCTAATGCCTTTGTTTTAAGGTTACAATAAAATGTTTTCTAATCCATAAAATCTTCCTTTGTAAAATAATCATCTTTTGTTTTTAGTTAGATTTTAAGTTTTAAATTTACTCAAGTTTATGAGTATTAAAACGCGGGCTATCTTTTGAATTAAAAGTATTATACTATTATATTATTAAAATATCAAGGAATTATTACAAAATTGTTAATAATATTAATAAAATACTTTAAAACACAGAATAAATGATCAAAAGTATTGAGAAAAGATTTAAAAAGCTAATATCTTTAAAGATAAATTAGGTTTTTATACCTGTAATACCATTTAATGGGTTATTACTTGGTGTTTTTGTAGAAATCTATGAACTTTTTACTGGCCAAGTTTAGTGGATTTGTAGTTAAATAGACAAATCCAATGTTTCTTTTCTTTATAGGTGTGGCAAGAGGTATTTCTATTAATGAATTATCTTTTAACTCTGGCTTAACAAATTCTTTTATTACACAGGCTACTCCTAGACTAGTTTTCGCAAAATCAATTAATAAATCCATGCTAGTTACTTCTAATATTTGATTTGTTACAATATTATTACGACTTAAATATTGATCAATATACTTTCTTGTTAAGTTCTTTTTGTCTAAAAGCATTAAATTACCAGATGCAAATATGGATCTTGTATCTATTACTTTATTTATAGGGTAATCATTTCTAATTTTTAAGTGTTCTAAGTAATAGTTTGTTGCAACAAATATATCATGAATTTCAGTAACTTTATAAAAGTCTAGTTCAGTAAGAGAATCTGGTTCGTTAACAAGACCAATATCAATTTCCCCTTGTTGGATGAGTTCTAAGGTTTTATAAGATGATTGGCACTGAATTGTTACGTTAATATGGGGGTTATCAGTGACAAATTCGTTAAGATAAGGTAATAATACATATTTACATAAGGTAGTACTTACTCCTATCTTTATATGGCCAATACCTAGGTCATTAATATGTTGTATGGCTTGTTCACCTATAGATAACTCTTCAAATGCTTTTTTTGTGTGCTTGTAGAGTATTTCCCCCTCTTCAGTTAAGATAACACCTCTAGAAGTTCTTATAAAAAGCTGGACATGTAAGTTATCCTCTAGTTTTTGAATTGATTTGCTAACTGCAGGTTGACTTACATATAATTCTTTTGCTGCGTTAGAGATATTCCCATTATTAGCAACTACATGAAATACTCTATAAAGAGATAAATCTTGATAGTTCATTGGTCTCCTTTCATAATTGTACAAATTTAGGTAATTGTGAAATATCTTGTATTCTTATGGTCGTTATTCATAATAAAAAATAAGTAAATAGATTTGTGCATAGCTATAAAACAGATTATAATAAAGTAATATAGCTATAAGTGTAGGTTATGTCAAGTATTAATAATATGTATTTCACTTATAACCACTTTGGTGATATAATTTACTATAATAATAAATGTACCAACCAAGGCTATAGTGATATGTTAAGGTGATTCACAGCACCGAGATTTATCCTTGGCTTTAGAAAGGATAATGATATGAAGTATAATATAGCTGTAATACCCGGAGATGGGATAGGACCAGAGGTTGTGACTGAGGCTCAGAAGATACTTGACAAGATAGGAGATAAATATGGCCATGAGTTTGAATTTACAGAAGTATCAATGGGTGGTGTTTCTATTGATAAGTATGGTGAGCCTTTAACTGATGAGGAATTAGAAAAAGCAAAGAACAGTGATTCTATACTTTTAGGAGCAGTTGGTGGTGATGCTAGCAAATCACCTTGGTATAAGTTACCAACCAACCTTCGTCCTGAGGCAGGTTTGCTTAAAATCCGTAAAGAGTTAGGTCTATATGCAAATATGCGTCCAGCTATTTTGTATGAAGAACTAGAAGATGCAAGTCCTTTAAAGAGTGAAATTATTGAAGGTGGATTTGACTTTGTCATTATGAGAGAATTAACAGGAGGACTCTACTTTGGTAAACGAGATAATACAAAAGTTGGCGGGGTTAGAGTTGCTTATGATACAATGATTTATAATGAAGATGAAGTAAGAAGAATTGCCATATGGGCATTTGAAATTGCAAGAAAGAGAAATAAAAAGGTTACTAATGTAGATAAGGCAAATGTTTTGGATTCTTCTAGATTATGGAGACAAGTAGTGGAAGAAGTGGCCGAGGATTATTCAGATGTTAGCTTAGAGCATATGTTGGTAGATAACTGTGCTATGCAACTTGTTAGAAACCCAAAACAATTTGATGTGATTCTTACAGAAAATACTTTTGGAGATATATTGTCTGATGAAGCAAGTATGATTGCTGGCTCAATAGGAATGCTATCATCTGCAAGTCTTGCCGATGATAATTTTGGGCTATACGAGCCTAGCGGTGGGTCTGCACCAGATATTGCCGGGCAAAACAAGGCCAATCCCATTGCAATGATTTTATCTGCAGCCTTAATGCTTCGCTATTCTTTTGATTTAGAAGAAGAGGCTAAGGATATTGAAGATGCAGTGAAGAAGGTACTTTCTAAGGGATATAGAACTGTTGACATTATGTCCCCTGATAGTAAATTAGTAGGTACAAAAGAAATGGGCGACTATATTTGTGAAGAAATTATATTATAATATATTGTATTAAGTGGAATATTTATAATGTTTAAAAATTAGGAGGAAACAATATGGGAATGACAATGACCCAAAAAATATTAGCTGACCATGCTGGACTTAAAGAAGTGCAAGCAGGGGACTTGATTATGGCTGATTTAGATATGGTATTAGGTAATGATGTTACAGGGCCTGTTGCCATTAAAGAAATGGAAAACCGAGGAGTAGATAAGGTATTTCACAAAGACAAAATCGCCCTTGTTCCTGATCACTTTACACCTAATAAAGATATTAAGTCTGCAGAAAATGCTAAATATATGCGAGAATTTGCAAAAAAACAAGAAATAACTAATTACTTTGAAATAGGCGAAATGGGAATCGAACATGCACTTCTTCCTGAAAAGGGATTAGTTGTTGCTGGAGACGTGGTGATTGGCGCTGATTCCCATACTTGTACCTATGGAGCACTTGGAGCATTCTCTACTGGTGTTGGAAGTACTGATATGGCAGCAGGTATGATAACTGGACAAGCTTGGTTTAAAGTGCCAAGTGCAATTAGATTTAATTTAACAGGGAAAAAGCAAAAATGGGTAAGTGGTAAGGATATTATCCTTTATATTATTGGTAAAATTGGTGTTGATGGAGCCTTATATAAATCTATGGAGTTTAGTGGAAGTGGAGTTTCTGAATTAACTATGGATGACCGCTTTACTATATCTAATATGGCCATTGAAGCAGGAGCAAAAAATGGTATCTTTCCTGTAGATGAAAAAACAATAGAATATATAAAAGACCATTCAACTAAGCCATATAAGGCCTACACTCCAGATGACGATGCACAATATGATGAAGTAATAGAAATAGATTTATCCCAAATACGACCTACAGTAGCATTTCCACATTTACCGGAAAACACTAGGCCAATTGATGAAGTTGGAGATATAAAAATTGATCAGGTTGTAATTGGCTCTTGTACAAATGGTAGATTTGATGATATTAAAGCAGCTGCTGAGATTTTAGAAGGAAGAAAAGTAGCAGAAGGTATAAGAGTAATCATATTCCCAGCTACTCAGAAAATATATTTAGATTCTATAGAAGCAGGATATATTGAAACTTTTATTAAAGCAGGAGCTATAGTTAGTACTCCAACATGTGGTCCTTGTCATATGGGTGTATTAGCAGAAGGTGAAAGGTGTGTATCCACAACTAATCGTAACTTTGTAGGGAGAATGGGACACACTAAATCAGAAGTATATTTAGCCAGTCCAGCTGTTGCTGCAGCAAGCGCTGTTACTGGTAAGATTTCTGGACCAGAAGAATTAGAAGAAATCAAGGAGGATTAAGATGAATGCACAAGGAAGAGTTCATAAATATGGTGATAATGTAGATACTGATGTAATTATACCAGCTAGATATTTAACTACTGCAGATCCTAAAGAGTTAGCTTCAAAATGCATGATTGATATTGATCCTGACTTTGTAAACAAGGTAAATGAAGGGGATATTATGGTAGCAGGCAAAAACTTTGGTAGCGGTTCTTCAAGGGAGCATGCCCCTCTAGCTATTAAGGCATCAGGAATATACTGCGTAATTGCAGAAACATTTGCAAGAATATTCTACCGTAATTCAATTAATATCGGACTTCCTATAATAGAGTGTCCAGAAGCAGCTAAGGATATAAAAGAAGGTGACCAGGTAGAAGTTGATTTTGACACTGGAATTATTAAAAATGTAACTACTGGAGCTTCATATCAGGGACAGAAGTTCCCAGAATTTATGCAAAGGATAATTAAATCTGGTGGCTTAATGAACTATATTCAAGAATGATTAAATGATTGCAAGAATAGATTATATGATTTAAAAAAGACTGGGCAGGATGATGATATGATTTGTTTTTCATTTACAGGAAAAACAAATTCATGAAATCATCTTGCCTAGTCTTTTTTTATATATTTATAAAGACTGATGTATTTCTTTATATATTTTATCAATTACTGAATTGTCTATAGAAGTGTCTAGGAAATATTCTGCGGCTACTTTGGCTTGGGCAATTAACATTTCAAGACCATTTATGGAAACCATACCCATTTGACTAGTTTGGTTTAAGAGCTTGGTTTCTAAAGGATTGTATATAAGGTCAATAACATGACTACAATCAGCAAAGCTTTCTAAGTTAAGGGGAGATGCATTAATTTCAGGATACATTCCAACTGGTGTAGCGTTTACTATTACCTTAGCATCAGTATGGTCTTTATAGCAATCTTCAAAAGAAATGGTGTTAGCTCTTAGAGTTCTACCTACGACCACAATTTCCCCAGCCTTTAAATCTTCTAGACCTGTTATAACAGCCTTAGCTGCCCCACCATTTCCTAGAACTATCACCTTCTCACCTTCTATGCCTACATTATGCTTGTTTAAAGTATAAATAAAGCCATAATAATCTGTATTATATCCTAACAATTTACCCTTTTTGTTAACTATAGTATTAACAGCCCCTATCTTGTCTGCGCTCTCATCAATTTCATCAAGGTAAGATATCACTTCACTTTTATAAGGGATAGTAACATTAACCCCTTTAAAATCTCTTTCTTCTAAAAAACTATCTAATTCATCTCTAGTAAGTTCAAGTAAATCATATTTATAATCCCATATCTTTTCATGAATAAGCTTTGAAAAACTATGGCCTAATTTTTCACCTATTAATCCATATTTCATATTAACCACCCTTCCTGTTTACATTTATTATGTCTTTTGTACCATATGATACCAGTAATGTCAAAAGGCCAGCCTAATATTTATATACATCCTGTATTTAGCTAATATAGCTAAAGATTTTTTAACACTAGTCTCATAGAGTTTTTATAAATTAAGGCAAGTTAAAGTTATATTTTTATAGGACAAGCATATATTGTGTTAGGGAGGATTAAACCATGGAAAAAATGAAAGACCTGTTGAAAGTGTTTTCGGTAAATGTACGAAATGTATTATCTAAACTTGATATTGATTATGATCTACTTCAAGAGATTAGATTAAGGGTAAACTCACCCTTATTTATCATATATGACAATAAAGAATATTTTATTAGTAAGGAAGGTCGGTTTTCACAAAATAAACATAATGCTTTCTATATAAACACTAATGAGATAAAAGAAACTATGGAATTTATAAGTAATTATTCTTTTTATGCATTTGAAGACGAGATTAAACAAGGCTTTATAACAATATCTGGAGGACACAGGATTGGCATAAGTGGAAAAATTATATTAGAAGATGAGAAAATAAGAAGTATGAAATATATTTCATTTATCAATGTTAGATTATCCCATGAAGTTAAGGGATGTGCAGATAAGGTTATGCCTTACCTTTATAGTGATATAACCACAGATTGCTACCATACCTTGATTATTTCACCTCCTAGATGTGGTAAGACGACTTTGCTAAGAGATATAGTTAGACAGTTATCAAATGGAAGATCTAATCACCCTGGTATGATGGTGGGGGTAGTAGATGAAAGATCAGAAATAGGAGCCTCTTATATGGGAATCCCTCAAAACGATTTAGGGATTCGTACCGATGTACTTGATTGCTGTCCAAAAGCCAAAGGAATGATGATGTTAATTAGATCTATGTCTCCTAGGGTTATAGCTGTTGACGAGGTAGGCTCAGTGGAAGATATAAATGCAATAGAGTATGCAATAAATTGTGGATGTAAATTGATAGCTACCGTTCATGGTAATTCAATTGAAGATATAAGAAATAAACCTATACTAGGAGACCTAGTTAAAAAGAAGTTGTTTGAAAGGTTTATAGTTTTAAGCAACAGAGGAAAAGTTGGCCAGGTGGAAGCCATTATTGATCAAGACGGTAAGAGAGTTAACTTGATAATAGATAACTACACAAAGAGTTTCACAAATATCAAGTGATAAAAAGAAAGGAGAAGTTTAAATGATAAAACTTATAGGATCAATCCTTGTAATTACTTCTTGTTCCGCTCTGGGTTTTTATTTTAGTGATGAGCTGAAGACAAGAATAAATGATTTATCTGAGTTTAAGAAGCTTTTAATCTTGTTTCGAGGTGACATACAGTACACTAACACTCCTTTGCCAGAAGCTATACAAGCATTATCTAAAAGACATGAAGGTACATATAAAGTGTTTCTACAAAACATAAGTAATCGTCTTTTAGATTTAAGTGGTAGTTCTTTTTCAGAAATATGGAAAGATGGTATTAAAAATGACCTTGACCATACTTCCTTAGCAAAAGAAGATTATATCTTGCTTAATAACTTAGGAGATAGTATAGGTTATCTCGATAAAAACATGCAACTAAATACCTTGGATTTATATCTTGATCAAATAGAAGTTACTATAGATGAACTAAATAAAACAGTTAAAGAGAAGACACATTTATATAATTCACTGGGGATAATGCTTGGAATCTTTATTACAATTGTTTTATTGTAAAAGGCTAAGCATAAAGGAGGAGTAAATGGAAATCAGTTTAATAATAAAAATCGCTGCAGTTGGCATACTGGTTTCAGTTTTAAATTCAGTATTAAAACAAAGTGGCAGAGATGAGTTGACTTGGATTGTTACAATTGCTGGCTTAATTATTGTGCTTTTATGGATACTACCATATATTGCAGAGCTTTTTGAAACTGTTACAGACTTACTATATTTATAAAAGACCATTTATGAGAGGGTAGGATGAGATGGTAAATATAGCGATAATTGGAATTATAATAACCTTACTAGCTACATTATTTAAAAAAACAAGAGAAGAATTTTCTATATTAATTGGCATAGCAGGTTGCCTACTTATATTCTCTCTAGGAATTCCTAAACTTACAGTAGTTATTGATGCGGTTAATAAAATTCAAGAATACATATCAATTAATGAAAGCTACATTATAATTTTGATTAAGATAATTGGGATTACATTTATATCAGAAATCTCCTCTAATATTTGTAAAGACTGTAATTACAATGCTGTTGCAAGTCAAATTGAATTGTTTGGCAAGCTAACTATATTAGCTACAGGAATGCCAATATTACTTGCTCTATTAGAAACCATTAATGAATTTTTAACAGCTTAGGAGTTAACGAATGCATAGATTGATTAGGAAGAAGTTTAATATTGGAAAAGCCCTAGCAATTATAATTTTATTGTTTTTTATTCCGCAAATACAAGTTTATGCAAGTGATTTGATAGACGATAACTTAGAAAATGAAACATCTAGCAATCAAGACTCTCATTTTAGACAAATTCAAAACAATGAAATGGAATATGATGAAATACAATATGTAATTGATGATCTTTTAACTGAAAATAATAAATTTAACTTTGCTAGTTTTGTATCTGATTTAGTAAGCGGGAAAAAGAATTTATCATTTGTAGAAATATTAAAAGCAATAAAGGATGGAATTGTAGGAGAGTTTAAGGGAAATATAAACAGATTAACATTAATCATGTCTATAGCAATAATTGCAGCGGTATTTACTAGCATATCCCAAGCCTTTAAAGATAATCAAGTAGCTGATGCAGGTTTTTATATTACATATCTTTTGTTGTTTAGTGTTTTAACATCTTCATACATTGCAGTTTCAAATTTAGCTGCCAGTACAATAGGCTCCTTACTAGATTTTATGAAAGTGCTTGTACCTACATATATAATGGCTCTCGTGTTTAGCACTGGAACAACTACTTCTTATGTTTATTCTCATAGCTCATTATTTTTAATTACATTTATAGATGTAATTATACTTAAAATAATAATTCCTTTGATTAATATACATTTTATATTGACTCTTGCTAACAATTTATCTAAGGAGGACATGCTATCTAAATTAGCTCAGTTAATCTCTGATCTTGTGAAGTGGTCATTAAAAGCCTTGGTGGCTCTAGTAGTTGGAATAAATACAGCCAGCGGCTTAATTTCTCCTATTTCAGATAATCTAAAGAAGTCTGCTATATTTAAGACGGCAAAAGCAATTCCTGGAGTTGGAGATATTATAGGGGGTGTTGCAGAAAGTATGGTAAGTGTAAGTATTTTACTTAAAAATGCTATTGGGGTAGCAGGAGTGGTAGTCATACTAGTAATATGTGCCTTGCCAGTATGTAAGCTTGCAGTTACTACAATTGTCTATAAACTAAGTAGCGCCTTAGTTCAACCAATATCGGATAAGCGTTTACTTAATTGTATAAGTGGGGCTGGAGATTCCTCAAGTTTGTTGTTAAATACTGTAATTGTGGGGCTTATATTATTTATTATTACAATAACAATAATTGCTGTAACAACTTCATAGAGGACATAAATTCTGTATATCTACAAAAAGGTGGAGATAACAATTGGATTTTATATATAACTGGGTAAAAAATATAGTGTTTTTCTTAATACTTATAACAATAATTAACAATCTGGCAGAGAAATCCAGCTACAAAAAGTATATCAGTCTTATTTCAGGTATGATTTTAATTATTCTTGTAGTAAAGCCTTTATTTGGATTGTTTGATATAGATGAAAAATTAGATTATTACTTTGAGAAAAACTCTTTTGTGGTTGATGGAGAAAACATAAATATCAAATTAGAGCAGGCTCAAGAGTCACAAATAAATACAATATTAGAAGAATATAAAACAGAAATAAAAATTAATACTGAAAAGCTATTAGAAAAAGAAAAGTTATTTATAAATAAGTTTGAAATTAAAATTAATAGTGATGAAGCTAGTGATTCATTTGGAGAAATACAAGAAATGTGGATTGAAGCTAGTTATATAGCCCAAAACAATATTAGTCTTAATGAACCTATTGAAAAAGTAGAAATTGATAAGATTGAAATTGGACAGGATGGAGAAAAAGGTAATCAAGGTAATAGTCATATAAATAATGAAAGCAATCTATCAGAAAATGAAATTTATATAAAAAATCTTTTGTCAGACTTCTATAATCTTGATTCGAGTAATATAAATATTAGTATACAGGAATAATAAACTTAATTCCTGTTATACATGTATGAGGAGTTGCTATGGAGGAAAACAAGAACAATATAAAAAAAATCTTAGGTCTAGATAAAAAAACCGCAAAAAGTAATAGTGAGAAAAATGTAAATAATAACGAAGAAAAAAAGGATAAAAACAAAAGTTTTATTAAAACAGTTGGCCCCTCCAATTTGGTAATCATACTAATGGTTGGAGTTTTGTTGCTTATAATTTCCTGGCCAATAAATACTAAGGAAAGTAGTAATGATAAAAAGACTAAAGAAGAAGAGCAAATAAGTGTAAATGAAAATCCTACTAGAGAAATTTCAACAAAGGCTGGTCAAACAGAATTTTATGTTAGGACTTTAGAAGAGCGTTTAGAAAATGCTTTAAGAAAAGTTGAAGGTGTAGGCCAAGTAGAGGTGATGATAACTCTTAAGGGTTCGAAAGAAGTTATAGTATTAAAAGATGAACCATATACACAAAGCAGAGTAAATGAGGCTGATGGCAACGGTGGCAAACGTATTACTAGTAGCCATAATCAAGAAGAAAACACAATAATGATTGAAAACCAAGATGGATCAAAAACACCATATGTTCTTAAAGAGTTAGAACCTCAGGTAGAAGGGATTTTAATAATTTCAGAAGGTGGAGATAATGTTTCAATTATTAATCAAATAATTGAAGCAACCCAGGTATTATTTGGAGTGCAAGCACATAAAGTTAAAGTAATGAAGATGAATTAAAAACATATAGGAGGTAAAGAATGAAGAAAATATTTAAGAAAAATCAAATAATCATAACAGCTCTTGCTATCATGATTTTGGTTGCAGGTTACTTAAATTTTTCCCAACGTGACACCCAAGATGATACAGTAGCTTCTGACGGTCAAGTACTAGATTATGACGAAGCGGAAAAAACAGTAGGAGACAATCTTGATGATAGCGATTTACTAGAGTTTCTTAATGAAGGAAAAGATATAGATGACCTAGTAAATGAAGATGGAGCAGACGATGTGGCTGAAAACATCGATGCTGATCAAGTACAGGATGTATCAGACACAGGTGAAATAATTACAGAAAATGAAGACGACCTAGCAGCTGCAGAAACAGTAAGTGGTGAAGTAAAAGACGAGGAAAATGATGAAGAAACACCACCAGGAGAAGCAGTCCTAGTAAGCACAAAAGCATCTCCAGACTATTTTCTTAATGCAAGATTATCAAGGGAACAAATGCGAGCAAGTAACAAAGATACATTAATGGAAATCCTTGAAAACACAACTGTATCTGAAGAAGACAAATCTTTAGCAACTCAAGAGATAATAAAGTTAACTTCTATTTCAGAAAAAGAAAATGCAACTGAAACATTATTAGAAGCTAAAGGATATAGCGATGCAGTTGTACGCTTATCAGAGGAAAAAGTTAATGTAATAATAAATGCAGCTAGCCTTGATGATCAAGATATTGCCCAAATAGAAGATATAGTGAAAAGGGAAACAGGTTTTGAAGTTACACAAATTGTTATAGCACCAGTTATTGTTAGCGAATAACCTACATAATATAGTATATGTATGAATATACATGTAAGATGCAATAAACAGTTTGCAAAAGCATTATATTTTGTTATAATTAAGTCAATAATGTATATTGTTATATGACGTAGGAGGTAAATAACAATGGTTAAAGAACATGATAGTAGAAATACTTATGAAATACATGTTGACGATAACAAAATGGGCGAAGTAAAAATTGCGGACGAAGTAGTTGCGACTATCGCTGGTCTTGCTGCAACAGAAGTGGAAGGCGTTGCTTCTATGGCAGGTAATTTATCAAACGAATTAATAAGCAAATTAGGAGTAAAAAACCTATCCAAGGGAGTTAAGATACAGGTTGATACCGATAATGTAGCTGTAGATATAGCATTACAAGTTGATTATGGATATAGTATTCCAAAGGTATCTAAGCAGGTACAAGAAAGAGTAAAATCAGCAATTGAAACCATGACTGGATTAACTGTTTCAGAAGTTAATATTAGGATAGCTAGTGTTAGTGTTGATGAAAATCAATAAACAAGTAACACAATATATCTAATTACAATGTGGGACTGTTGCAAAGCTCTATTTATATATTTGCGGGAATGATTGACTAAGTAGAATAAAAGGTGTAATTTAATAGACACTTTAACTTAGGACGCAATTTGTAATTAGCTTTGTAACAGCCATTTTTTGTTATAAATTTACTAAAGCAATTTATAACTAGTCGGAGGAATTATGACAAGAAGACAAGCAAGAGAACATATTTTTATGATGTTATTTCAAATGGAATTTCATAAAAATGAAGAACGTATTAGACAGGCAGACATATATCTTGAAACATTTGAAAACATGTCTGATGAGGATTTGAAATCTTTAAAAGAAGATATAGAATCTAATGATTCGAATCTAGATTTTGAATCATTAAGTAAAGAGAATATAGAAGAACTAAAGGAAAGATTTTTTAAGATTGTTGAAAAACTTCCAGAAATAGATGAGACTATATCTGAGATATCAACAGGATGGACTATTGATAGAATGATTAGGTCTGATCTAACAGCAATGAGAATAGCTGTATATGAAATTAAGTTTGATGAAGAAATACCAGGTCCAGTTTCTATTAATGAGGCAGTAGAACTTGCTAAGAAGTTTGGAGAAGAAACATCAGGCTCTTTTGTTAACGGCGTTCTAGCAAAATTATTAACTTAAGTTTAACTAATTGAATGCACATATTAGAAGGGAAGACTCATGGAGAATTTGAAATACGAGAAAAGAAAAGAACCTTATAGAGTATCTGAAGTTAATTCAATGATTCAAGAGTTGCTACTAAGGGATGGTAGACTTAATAGTATGTATGTGGTAGGAGAAGTATCTAATTGTAGATATCATTCTTCAGGCCATATATATTTCACACTAAAAGATAGTGGTGGTCAAATTTCATGTGTAATGTTTAAGGGACAAAGAGTCAATGGCCTTAAATTTCAAATGGAAGAAGGCCAAAAGGTTATAGTTTTTGGAAGTGTTGGAGTTTATGAAAAAACAGGAGTTTACCAATTATATGCTAATAGAATTACCCTTGATGGTGAAGGCGCTCTATATCAAAAATACGAAGAATTAAAAAAAGCTCTTCAAAAGGAAGGCTTATTTAATCAAGATACAAAGAAAGAAATCCCAGCATATCCTAAAAGGATAGGAGTTATTACAGCTAGAACTGGTGCTGCAATTCAAGATATAATTAATATTTCTAGAAGGCGAAATCAATATGTTCAAATAATACTATATCCTGCACAAGTTCAAGGAGATGGGGCAGCAGCTACCATTGTATCTGGCATTAGGACTCTTGATCAAATGGAACTTGATACCATTATTGTTGGTAGGGGTGGGGGTTCAATAGAAGACCTGTGGGCATTTAACGAGGAGATTGTTGCAAGAGCTATATATAATTGTAAGACTCCAATTATATCTGCAGTTGGTCACGAAACAGACTTTACAATTGCGGACTTTGTAGCAGATCTTAGAGCACCAACACCTTCTGCAGCAGCAGAGCTTGCGGTAAATGATTTTCGTGATACAATGAACCGAATAGACTCTTATTATAAATATATAGATAATAAATTAAATGTTAAAATCAATTCTTATCGTAATGAATTAAAGTACTTATCTACTAGACTTTCTCATGTTAGTCCTGTTTATAAGATACGTCAACAAAGACAATATTTAATAGACTTAGAACAAAATTTAGAACATGCCATGAATAGGATAATGACAAGAAAAAGACATAAACTTGATATTTATATAGAAAAGTTTGAAGGACTTTCTCCATTGAGAAAGTTAAGCAAAGGTTACTCAATGGTTATTAATGATAAGGATGAAGTGGTAAACACTTTAGATAAAATAGATCTAGGTGACCAAGTTTCTATATCTTTAATTGATGGAGATATAAAAGCTACAGTTAATGAAAAAATAAAAAAGGAGCGTATATAGATGTCTGAAGAAAAGAAATCATTAGAAACCGCATTTGAAGAATTAGATGAAATTATTGAAAAGTTAGACAATGAAGATATTACCCTAGAAGAGTCTTTCAAATTATATCAAGAGGGAATGAAGTTACTAAAATACTCTAATGACTCTATAGATAAAGTAGAAAAACAAATTATAATTTTAGGGGAAGAAAGTCAGAAAGACGAATAGTTGGGCAATAGGAGAATATATAAGTATGTATAAAACTAAAGATTTTGATAAGGCGTTACAAGAAAAAGCAAATTATATAGAAGATATTATGAAAGCCTATATTCCAAAAGAAGAAGGCCAGCAAAAAATCATATTTGAAGCCATGAATTATAGTGTTTTAGGAGGCGGCAAAAGAATCAGACCATTGTTAATGATGGAGACCTATCTTTTGTTTGATGGAAAACACTTAGAATGGATTCACCCCTTTATGGTTGCTATAGAGATGATTCACTCCTATTCATTAGTCCATGATGACTTGCCAGCTATGGATAATGATAAGTACAGAAGAGGTAAAGAAACCACTCATATAAAATACGGAGAAACCATAGGAATATTAGCTGGCGATGGTTTGCTAAACTATGCATTTGAAACGGCTATCAAGGCATATTTTGACCTACCTAATGATGAAGGTAATAAAACGTTTGACTATAAGGATAGAGTTGCCAAGTCTCTACAAATTCTAGCTAATAAGGCAGGAACACAAGGGATGATTGGTGGTCAAGTAATTGATACTTGTATCCTTGAAGGACAATCAATTAAAGGTCAGGACACAAGTAAATTATTAGATGATTTAAATCATATGTATAAGCTTAAAACTTCTGGCTTAATTCAAAGTGCTATGATGATTGGAGCTGTTTTAGCAGGAGCTTCAGATAAACAAGTTAGCAAAATTGAAGAAATGGCGAATTATATAGGCTTAGCATTCCAGATCCAAGATGACATATTAGATGTTTCATCAACTAGTGAAGAGTTAGGTAAACCAGTACTTAGTGATGAACGAAATGAAAAAATTACCTATGTATCTCTTATAGGATTAGAAAAGGCAAAAGACCAAGTAAAGAATATGTCAAATAAAAGCCTTGATATATATAAAGAGATAGACAAAGCTAATCCTTTCCTATATGATTTAATTAACAAATTAATTAACAGAATAAAATAAATAATTACCTAAAGTAAATAATAGAAATGAGGAGAAATTTTGTCTGAATTATTAGATAAAATAAATAAACCTAACGATATAAAGAACATACAAGCAGCTGATTATAGAAAACTTGCCAAGGAGATTAGAAAGTTTTTATTACTTAATGTTAGTAAAACAGGAGGTCATTTAGCTTCTAACCTTGGTGTTGTTGAGCTTACCATGGCACTTCACCTTTCTATGAATTTCCCTAAAGATAAATTGATTATGGATGTGGGGCATCAAGCTTATACTCATAAAATATTAACAGGTAGAAAAGATGAATTTGATACCTTGCGTAAGTTTAAAGGTCTAAGTGGATTTCCTAAATCCAAGGAAAGTGAATGTGACCTATTTGACACTGGTCATAGTTCAACATCAATATCTCTAGCAATGGGTCTTGTAAAGGCTAGAGATTTAAAAGGAGAAGACTCTAAAATCACAGCTCTAATTGGTGATGGTGCACTTTCTGGAGGTTTAGCTCTAGAGGCCTTAAATAATGCTGGTCGAATTAATACAAACTTTGTTATAGTTTTAAATGATAACAATATGTCAATTGCCAAGAATGTTGGCGGAATGTCTAATTATCTAGGACAAGTTCGAACTGACATAAAGTATTATAATTTAAAGCAACAGGTTGAAAAGGCTTTAAACTTCCTACCTGCAGGTGATAGTGCAATAGGAACAATTAGAAAATCTAAAGACTCCCTTAAAAGATTATTCATACCAGGTATGGTATTTGAAGATTTAGGTTTAACCTATATAGGCCCTATAGATGGACATAATACACCTGAAATTCTAACCGCCCTTAAAAGCGCATATCAAGCTAAGGGCGCCGTTATTGTCCATGTTAAAACCAAAAAGGGCAAGGGATATATCCCAGCAGAAAATGAACCAGATAAGTTTCATGGGGTAGGTGTATTTAACTTAAAAACAGGAAAAAGTATAGGTAAGAAAAAAGGTCCTACTTATACCCAAGTATTTTCAAAAACCCTAATAGAGTTAGGGAAAAAAGATGATAAAATAGTAGCAATATCTGCAGCAATGCCTGATGGAACAGGAACTGCTCAGTTTAAGGAACAATTTCCAGATAGATTTTTTGACGTTGGAATAGCCGAAGCTCATGGTGTAACATTTGCAGCTGGTTTAGCCAAAAGTGGATTAAAACCTGTAGTTGCAATATATTCTACATTTTTACAAAGAGCCTATGATCAAATATTGAATGACGTTTGCATTAATAACTTACCTGTTGTTTTTGCAATTGATAGGGCGGGAATTGTAGGAAAAGATGGAGAAACTCACCAGGGGCTATTTGATTTGTCATTTTTATCTCATTTACCTAACCTGACTCTTATGGCTCCAAAAAACAAAAAAGAACTTAGGCAAATGTTATATTTTGCTTGTGACCATGATGGACCTGTAGCCATAAGATATCCTAGAGGAAATGCCTATGAAGGTCTTAGTGAGTTTAGACAAGAGATTGAATATGGTAAAGCTGAGGTTTTATATGATGAAAAAGATGGACAAGTATTATTATTGGCTGTTGGAAGTATGGTGGAAACAGCGGTCCATGTTAAGGATATGCTGGGAGAACAAGGAATAAGAGCTTCAGTAATAAATGCTCGTTTTGTATCTCCTATTGACGAGAAAGTTCTTCACGACTTTTCTTCTAAATGCAATCTTTGGGTTACCCTAGAAGAAAATGTTAAATCAGGAGGCTTTGGTGAAAAAATATCCTCATTCTTAGTTTGCAATAATTATAATAATATAAAACAAATCAATATATCTATTCCAGATTGCTTCGTAGAACAAGGTGAGCCTGATGAGTTAAAAGTTCAATACGGATTAGATTCCTTATCTATTTATAGAAAAGTATTAGATAAGTTTAAGAGAGTGTAGATGTAGATTTATGAAAGAAAGATTAGATGTACTATTAGTAAATAAAAACTTAGCAAGTTCTTATAAGAAGGCTAAGGCTATTATTATGGCGGGACATGTCTTTGTAAACGGTCAAAGAGAGATTAAAGCGGGGACATTATTTAAAGATACAGCAAAAATAGAAGTAAGAGGCAAGCCTCCCAAATACGTAAGTCGAGGAGGACTTAAGCTAGAAAAGGCCATAGAAGTTTTTGGTATAGACTTGCAAGATAAGGTATGTATGGATGTGGGTTCCTCAACAGGTGGTTTTACTGATTGCATGTTACAAGAAGGTGCAAAAAAGGTATATGCCATAGATGTGGGTACTAATCAATTAGCATGGAAACTTAGAAGTGACGATAGAGTAGTAACAATGGAAAAAACTAATATTCGTTATGTGAAACCAAAAGACATAGGTGAACCTATTGATTTTTCCTCAATTGATGTAGCTTTTATTTCATTGGAACTAGTACTTGTACCTGTTAGAAATATATTAATCGATAATGGACAAGTGGTATGCCTTATTAAGCCCCAATTTGAAGCAGAAAGAGAACAAGTTGGTGAAAAAGGTGTTGTTCGAGATTCAAACATTCATATAGAAGTTATTGAAAAAATAATCAAATTTGCAATAAGTGTTGGTTTTAATATAGTAAATCTAGATTATTCTCCAATAACAGGTCCAGAAGGTAATATTGAATATTTATTACATTTACAAAAAAGTGAGAACAGTTTAGCAAGTAATGAAAACGCTAATAAAATTACTATAGAAGATTGTGACAAATACGTAAACAATGCCTATATAAATAATATCTCACAATATATAAGAGAAATTGTAGATATATCACATGTTTCATTAAGCTTGTAAAAATATAGACCATATGCTAATATTAATGCGTAAAATTTAGATGTTTACAGTAAGTAGCTTAGAAAAAATAAAGAAAATACTGTAATTAGGAGTTATTTATATATGAACAAATTTTGTTTAATAACAAATGAAAATAAAGATATAAACTATGAAATTACCAATAAAGTTGCTGATTATATACAGAAAAACAATAGAGAATGTATCTTACTTGAATGTAATGATAGCAGTGGTTGTGGACCTTATACAGATGTTGATACTATACCCCCAGATACTGACTGTATAGTTGTTCTAGGTGGAGACGGAACTATCTTGCAGGCGGTTCATGATATATCCAACCGAGATATCCCCATTCTAGGAATTAATATAGGAACCCTAGGTTTTCTAGCAGAAGTAGAAGTTCATAAGATCTATGAAGCTCTAGATAAGGTGTTTAGAGGGGAATATGACTTGGTTCATAGGATGATGCTAGAAGGAAGTATAACAAGAGGAAAAGACAAGTTATATACTGGAAATGTACTTAATGAGATTGTCGTAGAAAGAAGTGGATTTTCAAGAGTTATTTCACTTGCTGTATATGTAAATGGTGTATTAGCCAACAGATACAGAGGTGATGGAATTCTAGTTTCAACACCAACAGGCTCAACGGGATATAATTTATCATCAGGAGGCCCAGTTGTAACATCAGACAATCAGGTGATGATTTTGACCCCAATATGTCCCCATACACTTAATTCTCATTCTGTAGTTCTTAATTCAAATGATGAAATAAGGGTTGTGGTTGAAATCAGTAAAAAAACCCAGAGAAAAGAAGTTTTAGCCACTTTTGATGGCCATGAAGCTATTTTACTTCAAGCAGAAGATGTAATAGATATTAAAAGATCAAAGACAACAACGAAATTTATAAGATTTAAATCTAATAATATCTTTGAGAGATTAAGAACTAAATTAGGTAACAGTGAGGAAATATTGTAATGAAAATAAAAAGACAAAGTAAAATAATTGACCTAATAAATGAATACGACATTGAAACCCAAGAAGAATTATTATCAATGCTTCATAAAGCAGGTTTTAATGTTACTCAAGCAACTATCTCTAGAGACATTCGTGAGCTTAAATTAACAAAGGTTAATGAAGGCGGTAAGCAAGTATACAGAATGTTCAACCAAAATGATCCTGATTTTAGTGAAAAGTTTATTCAGATTTTAAAGAGTGGATATATATATATGGAAGCAGCTCAGAATATTCTAGTTATTAAAACAGTATCAGGTATGGCAATGGCAGTTGCTGCAGCAATTGACTCAATGAATATTCCGGGTATCGTTGGTTGTATAGCAGGTGATGATACTATTTTGTGTGCTATTAAATCAACGGAAGAAGTTCCTAATGTTATAGAAAGAATAAACAAATTAATTAACAGTAAAACTAATTAGATTATCTATTAAGAAATAATTGATATAAGCAATTCCGACAACAATACAATATGTTTCGCAATTAACAAAATAATAAAAAGGGAGTGTATAGCATGGCTGGACATTCAAAATTCGCAAATATAAAACATAAAAAAGCAAAAAATGATGCAAAAAAAGGTAAAGTGTTTACCAAGTTAGGTAGGGAGCTTACAGTAGCAGTAAAAGAAGCAGGACCAGATCCTGAAACCAATAATAGATTAAAGGATGCTATTGCAAAAGCAAAATCCTATAATATGCCTAATGATACTATAGAGAGAAATATTAAAAAAGCATCAGGTGCAGACAGTTCTGTAGACTACGAAAGTATGACTTATGAAGGTTATGGTCCAAATGGAACAGCAATAATTGTTGATACCTTAACTGATAACAAAAACAGAACAGCATCTAATGTTAGATCAGCATTTACCAAAGGTAATGGAAACGTTGGAACCACAGGTTGCGTATCATTTATGTTTGACAGAGTTGGACAAATATTAATAGACAAAAATGAATGGGATGGGTCCGGGGACGATTTAATGTTAGAAGCTCTAGACTTAGGAGCTGAAGACTTCTTAGAAGAAGATGACGGTTTCGAAATAATAACTGATCCTGTTAATCTTAGTGTAGTTCGAGAAGGTATTGAAAAACTTAATATACCAATGGTTCAAGCAGAGATAACAAAAACCCCACAAACATTAGTGGAGCTTACAGATGAAACTGATATCAAAAACATGAATAAAATTCTAGACCTCTTAGAAGAAGACGATGACGTTCAAGAGGTTTATCATAATTGGGACATACCTGAGGAAAACTAAAATATTACTCATAGAAAAACAGTCGTGCAGGATGACATAATCCAGCACGACTGTTTTTCTATTATAGACTTAAACTTAAATCCTTATATTTAGGCAATAAATGCAAAATAAAATATAACTAATAGACCAAGGATAATTCGGTACCAGCCGAAGGCTTTGAAGTCGTTTTTCTTGATATAGTTAAGTAGGAAGCGAATAGCCACAAGTGATACTAGGAAGGCTACTAGCATTCCAATAAGTAGGGCAATAAGCTCATGAGAGCTAAAATTAAAACCAAACTTCAATAATTTAAGAGCGCTTGCACCAAACATTACAGGAATTGACATGAAAAATGAGAATTCAGTTGCTACATATCTAGATGAACCAAGAATAATACCCCCTAGGATTGTTGCACCTGAACGGGATGTTCCTGGAATTAGTGACAGTGCTTGAAATAAACCAATTTTAAAGGCTGTAGCATAATCAAGCTCTTTAAAGTTAGTTATAGAAGCAACTTTATCTTTGTTACGATTTTCTGTTATAATAAATAATATACCATAGACTATTAAAGTTATTGAAACTACTTTATAATTATAAAAATGTTCATCTAGCCAATCATTTAAAAATAATCCAAGTATACCTGCTGGAATAATCCCTACAATAACTTTAAACCATATATCCCATGCTTCTTTTTTCTCTTTAGTAGATTTCTTATTAGAAAAAGGGTTTAGCTTATTAAAATACAATAGAACCACAGCTAAAATAGCACCTAGCTGAATAACAACAAAAAACATTTCCTTAAATTCTTCAGAAAAGCCTAGTTGTATAAACTCATCAACTAGTATCATATGTCCCGTACTACTAATAGGCAAAAACTCGGTAATACCTTCTACTATTCCTAGGAATATTACCTTTAATATTTCAATAAAAAAATCCATCTTTTAAATCCTCCAATTATATGTATTGAAATCAAAATCATTAATATTATATACCATCAAGTCAATTTTAACTACTCAAAATTTAAATTTCTTATAATAAAACAAATTAATCACTAAATAAATAAGAATAAACATGTAGCAAATTACAAAAATAAGCTTATTAATAAATTATTCTTGCTATAATTTTTAAACAACTATAAGATAAATACAAAAGCAAAAATATAAAATTCTAAGGAGGCTAATCCCTTGTTACTAAATATACATGTAAAAGACTTTGCAATAATTGATGATGTTGAAGTTGATTTCAGAGACGGACTAAATATTTTATCTGGTGAAACAGGAGCTGGTAAATCTATAATAATTGGCTCGATTAACGTGGCTATAGGTGGAAGAGTATCCACAGATATAATTAGAAAAGATGCCGATTATGCTCTAGTAGAAGTGATTTTTCAAACTCATGACCAGGACATAATTGATAAAGTTAAAAGTTACGATATACCTATTGATAATGGCGAAATCATTATTACTAGAAAAATTATGAAGTCAAGATCTACTAGTAGAATAAATGGAGAAACTGTAACGCTCCGTATCGTAAAAGACATAACCTCTCTATTAATTGATATTCATGGTCAACATGAGCATCAAGCCCTCTTATATAAGGATCAACAATTAGATATTGTAGACCAATATGCAAAAGAAGAAATAGCTGGTGTAAAGAAAGAACTAGCTATAGAATATAAGGATTATGCTGAAATGAAAAACAAGTTAGCAAAGTTAAACATTGATGAAGATATGAGGCTTAGAGAGATTTCTTTTTTAGAATATGAAATTAATGAAATAAGAGAAGCGGGAATAAAAAAGGGTGAAGATGAAAGATTAAGTATTGAATATAAAAGGATGTCTAATGCAAAAACTATTAAAGAAACTTTAGCAGATGTTTACGGAGCCTTAAGTGATATTGGGAAATCGTCAGCAAGCGAAAACATTGGAAGGGCTACAAAAGGTTTATTAAAAATTGAAGAACTTGACCCTAATATAAAGCAATTATCTAGTCAGTTACAAGATATTGACCTATTGCTTAATGATTTCAATAGGGAATTAGCAGATTATTTATCTAACTTAGACTCAGAAGATCAAGACCTTGAAATCATAGAAAAAAGATTAGATTTAATAAATCATTTAAAAGCCAAGTATGGTAATACTATAGATGAAATTCTAAATTATTTGGAAGAACAAGAAGACAAACTTGAAGAGTATTTAAATTACGATAAAACAATAGAAAAATTAAAAAGCGATATAAAGATAGGGGAAAAGAAGGTAGAATCTTTGTCACGAGAACTATCTAATATAAGAAAAAGTAAAGGCAAGGAATTATCTAGTAAATTGATTGAATCTCTTAAGGACTTAAATTTTATTGATGTCAAGTTTGAAATAGACTTTACTAGATTGCCACAATACTACAGTAATGGATATGATGAGGTTTCTTTTCTAATATCCACTAATCCAGGTGAAGAGCTAAAGCCATTATCAGATGTTGCTTCAGGTGGTGAATTATCTAGAATAATGCTAGGTATAAAGACTGTATTATCTGATAAAGATAAGATTCATACTCTAATTTTTGATGAGATAGATGCAGGAATAAGTGGAAGAACAGCCCAAAAGGTTTCTGAAAAATTATCTACCATTGCCATTAACCACCAAGTCTTATGTATTACTCACTTGCCACAAATTGCCTCAATGGCTGATACACATTACATAATTGAAAAGGTAACTGATGGAAAGTCTACTTATACTGATATTAGAGAATTGGAATTAGAGGAATCTATTGAAGAAATCGCAAGAATTTTAGGAGGAGCAGAAATTACAGATACTGTTATGGAAAGTGCCAGAGAAATGAAGGCATTAGCAAATAAAACTAAAAAATACTAGTTTTAAAATTTCAAAAATACGTATACTAATAAAAGTACTAGAAAATATTTAGGGATTTTGCAAAGTGTTATTAATGCAGGTCCCTAATATTTTAACCTATTTTACATAGGCAATGACAAAATTATAATAAAATATTCAAGTATTTTATTAATTTCAACAAACTAAAGGAGTGTACGTATGATTAGACATAAAACCAGAAAATCCAGGAAAAGATCTTCTAAGAAAAAAGTAGCAAGATTAATTAGTGTAATAATTATTGTAGGGATTTTAATTTTAGGAACAATTAAGTTATATCAAGCAGTCCCAGACAATATAAATATCACATTAAACAAAGACGAAAATTTTTCATTTGACTTACCCTTACCATTAGAAGGAGAAATAAAATCTTCTACGGGGGTATTAAGTATAAATAATAAAAGTGTCCCTAGTGATGAAATTAAATTAAACTTAAGTAATCCATTTACATTAAAGGCGACAGAGTATGGTAATCATAAGATAAATGTAAAATTATTTGGTTTTCTAAATTTTAAACAAGTTAATGTGGATGTTATAGAAAACATGAACTTATTACCAGCAGGTAATACAATTGGTATCTACATTGAAAGTGATGGTATTATGGTTCTCGGAACTGGAGTTATTCAAGGTGAAGATGGACTTAATTATGAACCAGCTTTAAATAAACTTAGAACTGGTGATTATATTACTGAAGTAAATGGGAAAAAAATTAATTATAAAGAAGAATTAATGGAAATAATCGATAAATCAGACGGTGACACACTTGATATACAAGTCCGTAGAGATGGAGAATATTTGGATTATAAGCTAAACCCAGTTAATACATCCTCTGGAGAATATAAAATTGGTGTTTGGATAAGGGATGATACTCAAGGAATAGGTACACTAACCTTTCTTACAGATGACGGATATTATGGGGCTTTAGGACATGGAATAACTGACATTGATACGAGTAAGATTGTAGAGGTAGGCAAAGGTAACATATATAGTGCAGACATTATGACTGTAGTAAAAGGTAGAGACGGAGAACCTGGAGAATTAATAGGTCTTATTAATCAGGATGAGGAAAATATAATTGGTAATATAGAAAAAAACACCTCCCAAGGAATATACGGTAAAGTAAATAATAAAAATGAATTAAGTCGTTTTAAAGCTCTTCCAGTAGGGCTAAAGCAAGAGGTTCATGAAGGAAATGCATCCATACTTACATGTGTAGATAATAAGGTAGAAGAATACGATGTTTTAATAGAAAGTGTAACTCTTGGAAGCTCAAATAATAGTAAAGAAATAGTGTTACAAATTACAGACCTAGACCTTCTTGATAAAACTGGAGGAATCGTACAGGGCATGAGTGGCAGTCCTATAATTCAGGATGGAAAAATAATAGGTGCAGTAACTCATGTTTTTATACAGGATTCAACTAAAGGTTACGGTACATTTATCGAAAATATGATTTTTAATATAGGTTTATAATGTGAAACGACTATAAATCCATTTAACAAACAAAAGGTTTGAAAAAAGTATCTAAAATAACAAATGGATTTATATACATATATTTATAGAACAACTTCGAATTATGTTTTTAAATGACAGAAAAAATATATATAAAAAAGATGATGTCGGAAAATGCGATAAATATTCATTGCAATTATGCAAAGTCTTATATATAATTTGAATATGGAAGTTTTATCCATGTAAATGTTTAAAACGTAGAACTTTTTGTAACATAATTCATTAAAACACAATAAATTATTTTAAAAATGTCAAATAACAACAAATTTTAGAATTTATTATGCTTTTAAAGCATATATTATATCAAAACTAAAGTTTTTAAATTAATATAAGAAATATATTGATTTAACTTATAAGATAAATATTTTGACTTTTCAGAAAATATTGATTTTGTTTTAAGTGAGTTTTGACTTGTCATAATTGAGGGAGGATTAGAACGTGAGTAATACTAAAGTTGTTATAGCAGATGATAACGAAAGAATGGTGGATTTACTAGAAGAAATACTGAGAGATGACATGGAACTTGAGGTAGTAGGGGTAGCTGACAATGGCATAGATGCTGTTAAAGTAATCAAGGAAAATAAGCCTGATGTAGTTTTGCTTGATTTAATTATGCCTAAACTAGATGGTCTAGGTGTTATGGAAAGAATAAAAAAAGATAAAACTATTGCTAAGTCGCCATCCTTCATAGTTATAACTGCTATTGGTAAGGAATCAATAGCGGAACAGGCTTTTACCTTAGGTGCTAGTTACTATATTCTAAAACCATTTGATAATGATACTATTTTAACTAGAGTAAAACAAGTAAATAATGTAGCACATAACAAACTAGTAGATAACAGCTATCAAGTTACAGCTTTTGAAAATAGGGAAGATTACATAAAAAGACATTTAGAAACAGATGTAACAAATATTATTCATGAAATAGGTGTACCAGCACATATTAAAGGCTATCAATATTTGCGAGATGCAATAATGATGTGCGTGAACGATCCAGATATGTTAAATTCAATCACCAAAGTTTTATATCCAGCTATAGCAAAAAGGCATAAAACAACACCAAGCCGTGTAGAAAGGGCAATTCGTCATGCTATAGAAGTCGCATGGAGTAGGGGGAAAATGGACACTATTGATGAATTGTTTGGATATACGGTAAACAATGGAAAAGGAAAACCAACAAATTCAGAATTTGTTGCATTGATTGCGGATAAAATAAGATTAGAATACAAACAAAAGGTCTAGACAGAAAACATAAAAATATATCAATTAGAACATATAAAAAACTATCATTATGAAATAAATTATCTTATTTTATAATGATAGTTTTTTATGCTTACTTAAATATATTTGATAAAGTAGTTAATTTACAAAGGCTTTACAGATATTTTATTATTTTATCTAGGGAAGTAATAAATAGTACTTGATATTTTGCTTAATTAACGGTAAAATTATAAGGAGCTTGAGAAAAAAATGTCAAGCCTATTAAAGCATATAAGATTGAATGAGAATTTATTATATAAAGTCTCATCAATTTTATAAAGTATAGTAAACTATAGTTTTATATTTTTAATTACAGGAGGAATAAAAATATGGCAGTAAAAGTTGCAATTAATGGTTTTGGACGTATTGGACGTCTTGCATTCAGACAAATGTTTGGAACAGAAGGTTATGAAATAGTGGCAATTAACGATCTTACAGATCCTAAGATGCTTGCACATCTATTAAAGTATGACTCAACTCAAGGTAAATATGAATTATTTGATAAAGTTGAAGTTAAAGAATCATCTATCGTAGTTGATGGTAAAGAAATTGTTATTTATTCAGAAGCAGATGCAAAAAATTTACCATGGGCAAAACATGAAGTAGATGTTGTTCTTGAGTGTACAGGATTCTACACAAGTAAAGAAAAAGCACAAGCTCATCTAGATGCAGGTGCAAAGAAAGTTGTTATCTCTGCTCCAGCTGGAGATAATGTTCCTACAATAGTATATGGTACAAACGAAGACATTTTAAAAGCAGATGATAAAATTGTTTCAGCAGCTTCTTGTACAACTAACTGCTTAGCACCAATGGCAGATAATCTTAACAAACTTGCTGAAATTGATCAAGGATACATGATGACAATCCATGCTTACACTGGAGATCAAATGACTCTAGATGGACCTCACCCAAAAGGTGATTTAAGAAGAGCACGTGCTGCTGCTGTTAGTATTATTCCTAACACAACAGGTGCTGCAAAAGCTGTTGGACTTGTAATTCCAGAGTTAAACGGCAAGCTTGACGGAGCAGCTCAAAGAGTTCCGGTTGCAACAGGTTCTTCTACTATCTTAACAGCTGTATGTAACAAATCTGTTACTGCAGATGAAGTTAATGCATATATGAAAGAAGCTACTAATAGTTCATTTGGATATACAGAGGATGAACTCGTATCCGCTGACATTATTGGTATGGAATATGGTTCATTATTTGATGCAACACAAACTGCAGTTATGGACTTAGAAGATGGAAAAACATTAGTTAAAATAGTAGCATGGTATGATAATGAATATTCATACACAGCTCAAATGGTTAAAACTATTAAACATATTGCAGAATTAGCATAATAGCATAAAGTATAGTTATAATTATCTAATAGATCCAAGAATGGGTCCGGTTTTAGTCAACATTAGAGGAGGAACTTTACCGTACCTTCCTAACTAATTAAAACCGGACTTATTTTAATGATTAAATTATTAAATCTAATTTATATATGAAAGGATGAAGTTATGCTAAATAAAAAGACTGTTGATGATATCAATGTAAAAGGCAAAAAAGTTTTAGTCCGTTGTGACTTTAATGTACCACTTCAAGATGGAAAGATTACAGATGAAAACCGTATAGTTCAAGCTCTTCCAACTATAAAGAAACTAATTAATGATGGAGGCAAAGTTATTCTTTGCTCACATCTTGGCAAACCAAAAGGTGAGCCAGTTCCAGAAATGTCTCTTAAACCAGTTGCAGAAAGACTAAGTGAACTTTTAGGACAAACAGTAGTATTTGCAGCAGATGATAATGTAGTTGGAGAAAATGCTAAAAAAGCAGTTTCCGAAATGGAAGAAGGAGACCTAGTTTTATTAGAAAACACTAGATATCGCAGCGAAGAAACTAATAATGAAGAGGCATTTAGTAAAGACCTTGCTTCTTTATGTGATATTTTTGTAAATGATGCATTTGGAACAGCTCATAGATCACATTGCTCTAACGTTGGTGTTACAGATTTTGTTGATACTAATGTAGTAGGATATTTAATGAAAAAAGAAATCGACTTCTTAGGTAATGCTGTAAATGATCCTGAGAGGCCATTTGTTGCTATCTTAGGCGGATCCAAAGTGTCAAGTAAGATATCAGTAATTAATAATTTACTTGATAAAGTAGATACTTTAATTATAGGTGGCGGTATGGCCTATACATTTATGAAATCCCTAGGTGAAGAAGTAGGGGATTCATTACTAGAAGAAGAATATGTTGATTACGCTGGCGAAATGCTTAAGAAAGCAGAAGAAAAAGGTGTTAACTTATTAATTCCAATAGATACAGTAATTGCTAATGATTTCTCAAATGATGCAGACTTTAAAACAGTAGGTCGTGGAGAAATTGAAAAGGGATGGCAAGGTTTAGATATTGGTGAAAAAACAGCTGAATTATTTGCTGATGCTTTACAAGATGCTAAGACAGTTGTATGGAATGGACCAATGGGCGTGTTTGAAATGGAAAACTTTGCAAAAGGTACTAATTCAATCGCAAAAGTTTTAGCAGAAATTGGAGGAACTACTATCATTGGTGGTGGAGATTCTGCAGCAGCTGTTAATATATTGGGATATGGTGATAAGATGACTCATATTTCAACTGGTGGCGGTGCATCTTTAGAATTCTTAGAAGGCAAAGAATTACCAGGTATAGTAGCAGCTGACGATAAGTAAATATTACAAATTAAAAAGGAGTTTATAATGAGAAGAAAAATAGTTGCAGGAAATTGGAAAATGAATAAAACGCCTAGCGAGGCTACTGATTTAATTAATGAATTAATTCCATTAGTTGACCAAAAGGATGTTGACGTTGTATTTTGCGTACCTTATGTAGCTATTCCAACTGCTTTAGACTTAGTTAAAGATACTAACATAAAAATAGGTGCTCAAAACATGTTCTATGAAGAAAGTGGAGCATATACTGGAGAAATTGCACCAAACATGCTAACAGACCTTGGTGTTGAGTATGTTATATTAGGACACTCTGAAAGAAGAGAATACTTTAACGAATCTAATGAAGATGTAAACAAAAAAGTTTTAAAAGCATTTGAGCATAATTTAACACCAATTATTTGTTGTGGAGAAACATTAGCACAAAGAGAACAAGGTGTTACAATTGACTTTGTACGTACACAAGTTAAGATTGCTTTACAAAATGTTTCCTCAGACCAAGCTAAGACAGCTGTAATTGCATATGAGCCTATATGGGCTATTGGTACTGGTAAAGTAGCTAGCTCAGACCAAGCAGAAGAAGTGTGTAAGGCAATTCGCGAATGTGTTGCAGAAGTTTATGATCAAGAAACTGCAGATGCTATTCGTATTCAATATGGTGGAAGTGTAAATGGTTCTAATGCATCAGAATTATTTTCTCAAGAAAATATTGATGGTGGATTAGTTGGTGGAGCTAGTCTTAAAGCAGACTTTGGTAACATTGTAAATTACAAATAATATTAATTAGTTATAAATATATATTTGTTTTATTTTTTGTTTTTCACCTTGGATATGGCTCAGAACTATATCTAAGGTTTTGTCGATAAATCGGCTTAATGTTAATTATGAAAAGGAGTTCACTAAATGAATGAGAAAACAACTGTTTTAATGATATTAGATGGCTTTGGACTTAATGATAAGAAAGAAGGCAATGCAATAGCTAAAGCAAACACACCTAAAATAGATAAGCTAATGAAAGAGTATCCTTACGTTAGTGGTGAAGCCAGTGGATTGTCAGTAGGATTGCCAGAAGGTCAGATGGGCAATTCGGAAGTGGGACATTTAAATATTGGTGCTGGACGAATTGTATATCAAGAACTAACGAGAATCAGTAAAGAAATTACTGATGGAGACTTTTTTGAAAACCAAGCTTTATTAGCTGCCATAGAAAACTGTAAAAAGAACAATAGCAAGCTACATTTATTTGGTTTATTATCTGATGGTGGTGTTCATAGTCATAATACCCATTTATATGCCTTGTTAGAACTAGCTAAAAGACAAAATCTAGAAAAAGTTTATGTACATGCATTTTTAGATGGTAGAGATACTGCCCCTAATTCTGGAGTAGATTTTATGCAAGAATTAGTTGATAAAATGGATGAAATTGGCCTTGGCAAAGTTGCTTCGGTTACAGGTCGTTATTATGCAATGGACCGTGATAATAGATGGGATAGAGTAGAGAAGGCATATAGAGCAATAGTTTATGGTGAGGGTAATACTGCACCTGATGGTGTTTCAGCTATAAGGGATTCATATAAAGAGGAAGTTTATGATGAATTTGTAATTCCAACAGTTGTTACTGAAAATGAAAAAGCTGTAGCAAAGGTAAGTGATAAGGATTCAGTTATTTTCTTTAACTTTAGGCCAGATAGAGCAAGACAAATTACTAGGGCTTTTTGTGATGATGAATTTGAACATTTTGAAAGACCTAATAATAAACGAATACCTCTAACATTTGTTTGTTTCGGTGATTATGATGAAACGATAGAAAACAAGTTAGTTGCTTTTGAAAAAGAAAGTATTGACCAAACATTTGGACAGATACTAGCTAAAGAAGGTAAAAAACAACTTAGATTAGCTGAAACTGAGAAATATGCTCATGTAACCTTTTTCTTTAATGGTGGAGTAGAAGATCCAAATGAAGGTGAGGATAGAGTTTTGATTGAGTCACCAAAGGTTGCAACATATGACTTACAACCGGAAATGAGTGCTCCAGAAGTAGGAGACAAATTAGTAGAATTTATTAAATCCAATAAATATGATGTAATAATTGTAAACTTTGCTAATCCAGACATGGTTGGACATACAGGAATTGAAGAAGCGGCTGTTAAAGCAATTGAAACAGTAGATGCACAAGTTGGAAAAGCATATGAAGCTTTATTATCTGTGGATGGACAAATGTTTGTATGTGCAGACCATGGTAATGCAGAACAATTAGTTGACTATGAAACAGGAGCCCCATTTACAGCCCACACAACTAATCCTGTTCCATTTATATTAGTTAATTATGATAAAGATTATACACTAAGAGAAGGTGGAAATTTGGCAGATATTGTGCCAACTTTACTTGATATGATGGGAATGAAAAAACCTGAACAAATGACAGGTAAGTCTTTGCTTATAAATAGAAACTAGTTGAAAATTTTACATTTGTGTGGTAATATTATCAACATGTAATCGATGAAGAATCTAGGAGGCGTACTTTAGTATGTTAAAAACAATTGTAACTATTATTTATATTTTAATTTGTATTGCTTTAGTAGTACTTGTGTTAATGCAGGAAGGCAAATCAGGCCTATCAAGTGCAGTAGCAGGTAGTAATACAAACTCATATTGGGGCAAAAACAAAGGTAATTCAATAGAAGGTACCATTCCAAAAATCACTGGTATATTAGCAGCAGCATTTATGGTTTTATCTATTGTACTTAACATGTTATAAGATTATATCTTAAAATAATGGAATTGTTCTCTATATCAAAGACAATGAAGGCAGAAAATCTTATTGTATTGATGCAGAAGACGATTCCATTTTTTTGATTATGCATACTTTAGGTAATTACGAAGCATATTTTATTGTTGTCGGAGTTAGTTGTTATGCCTAACTCCTATTCGAAAAATCTAAGTTTCGCAATTACCTAATATGGATACTTAGTTAAAAGGAGAATTTAATTGAAAGATAAAAAAGACTTACTTAAGCTTAAAAACTTAAAAAGCTTAATAAATATATTTCTAATATTTATAATAAGTTTTTCATTTATATCTTGTTCTACCATAAATGAAATTGAATTAGAAACAAATAATCTTTTTGAAGACACAAATACAGAAGACACAAAAACAGAAGACACAAAAA
>CAZXSM010000001.1:20660-40741 GCA_964643255.1 uncultured Lachnospiraceae bacterium | reverse complement strand
ACAGAAGACACAAAAACAGAAGACACAAAAAAGGAAGACACAAAAACGATAGTAGAGGATGGCCACTACACTAGTAAAGAAGATGTAGCCTTATATATATATACATACGATAAATTACCTGACAATTACATTAGTAAAAGTGAAGCTAGAGATTTAGGATGGGATTCAAGTGCAGGTAACTTATGGGATGTAACTGACGAAAAAAGTATAGGCGGAGACAAATTTGGTAACAGAGAAGGTCTCTTACCTAGCAAAGATGGCCGACACTTCTTTGAATGTGATATTAATTATCAAGGTGGCTACCGAGGCTCCGAACGAATAGTCTATTCAAATGATGGTCTAATATTTTATACACCAGACCACTACGAAACCTTCGAACAATTATATGGAGGGAATTAGTAATGGAATTAATAATATTAAATGGAAAGAAAATGACAAGCAAAGAAGTCACTCATACTTATCTTAAGCAAAAATTATCTCATCCCGATTACCATGGCAGCAATCTCGATGCCCTCTTTGATGTTCTAAGTACTTATAATAAACCAATAAAAATTATCTTGATAAATGAAGAAGATTTGATTAAACAATTAGGTGATTATGGTAACTCACTATTACAGGTATTCCATGACTCTATAAAAGAAAACCCTAATATAAAATTTGAAACAATCAAAGAAGAATTCTAAACAGATGATAGGAAAGAAAAAATATGGTATAATTATAGATAGAACAAGTAAAAATTGGATTTAAGGGTATAATAATCTATATAAATATAATTTTAAGAAGTATTAATAAACGTAATAAATATACCAAATTGGAGGTATTATGGATAAAATGTTATTAGAAGAAAGAAAAAAGATGTTACTTAACCTAATGGGAGATGAAGAATACGTCCCAATGAAGCTTAAGGAAATAAGAAGCCTACTTCAAATTCCAAGAAGTGACAATGCACTAGTAAGGCAGGCCTTAGAAGAGCTTTGTGATGAAGGGAAAATTAGTATAGATAATAGAGGCAGATATAGCATATCTAATGAGAATATTAAAGAAGGTATCTTTTCTGGCACAATGAAAGGTTATGGATTTGTAATAATTGAGGATGAAGAAGATGATATTTTTGTTCCTGAAGAAAAAACTGCTAGTGCCCTTCATGAAGACAGAGTTTTAGTTAGTATAAGTGAAGAAAGTACAGGAAAAAGAAAAGAAGGAGAAATTATTAAAATTATTGAAAGAGCCAATAAAATTGTTGTTGGAACTTTTGAAAAATCTAATAATTTTGGTTTTGTAGTTACAGATAATAAAAAGTTTAATAAAGATATATATATTGCAGGAAGTGACGATAAATCTGCTGTAACAGGCCATAAAGTAGTAGTTGAAATAATAAATTATGGAGATAAAGACCATAAGCCAGAAGGTAAGATAATTGAAATTCTAGGTCACGCGAATGACCCTGGAGTAGATATTATGTCTATTGTAATTGATAACAAGCTTCCAACAGAGTTTTCTGATGATGTTAAAAGACAATTAGAGTATATTCCCAGTAAAGTAGCAGAAAGCGAAAAAGAAGGCCGTCGTGACTTGCGTGATTTGATAACAGTAACTATAGACGGTGAAGATGCAAAAGATCTTGATGATGCTATAACAATATCTAAAGAAAACAATATATATCGCTTAGGTGTTCACATTGCTGATGTTAGTCATTATATTCCGGAGAACTCGGCTTTAGATAAAGAAGCATATGAAAGAGCTAATAGTGTTTATTTGGTTGATAGAGTAATCCCAATGATTCCCCATCAACTTTCTAACGGAATATGTTCATTAAATGAAGGCCTTGATAGACTTTGCCTTAGTTGTTTAATGGAGATAGATACTAAGGGTAATATTATAAAACACAAAGTAGAAGAGACAGTAATACGAGTTGACCATAGAATGTCATACACAAGTGTAAAAAAGATATTAGTAGATGAAGATCAAGAAGAGATAAGCAAATATAAAGATCTTGTACCAATGTTTAAACTAATGGAAGAGCTTGGGGGAATTCTTCGCAAAAAGAGAAATAAGCGAGGTTCTTTAGACTTTGACTTCCCAGAAAGTAAGATCATAGTAGATGAAGAAGGATTTCCTATTGATGTTATAATTGAAGAACGTAGTGTTGCTAATAAAATTATAGAGGAATTTATGCTAGCAGCCAATGAAACTGTAGCAGAAGACTATTATTGGCAAGACCTACCTTTTCTTTATCGTACCCATGAAAATCCTGAGAAAGAAAAGATTGATGAGTTAGGAATCTTTATTAATAATTTCGGTTATTCCTTTAGAGGAAGCCAAGAAGATATTCATCCCAAAGAGATTCAAAAGCTTCTAAATAGTGTAAAAGGCAAGCCAGAAGAAGCAGTAATTAATAGACTGACTCTTCGTTCTTTAAAAAGAGCTAGGTATACAAGTTTTTCTAATGGACATTTTGGCCTGGCTGCAAAATATTATACTCATTTTACAGCTCCAATTAGAAGATACTCAGACCTACAAATTCATAGAATAATCAAAGAAAATTTACATGGTAAATTAAATGGGAAAAGAATAAAACATTATGGCAAGATTTTAGATGAAATAGCTAAACATGTAAGCTTTAATGAACGACGTGCAGAAAGTGTGGAACGTGAAGTTGATAAAATGAAGAAAACTGAATATATGACTCAGTTTATTGGAGAAGAATTTGAAGGTATAGTTTCAGGAGTTACTAACTGGGGGATATATGTTGAACTACCTAATACTGTAGAAGGTATGGTTAGGGTAGAAGATATTGAAGATGATTACTATTATTTTGACGAAGAAAGATTTTTGCTTATTGGTGAACGTACCGGTAAAACCTTTGGATTAGGTCAAAAACTAAAAGTCTTATTAGTTGCAACTGATAAGTTACAAAGAACTATTGATTTTCATATTGTAGAAGAATTAGATTAATATAAGACATATATTAGTGGAGGAATTTGATGTCTAAAGACAAAAATAATATTAAAATAATTGCCAGAAACAAAAAAGCAAGGCATGATTATTTTATAGAGGAAACATTTGAAGCAGGCATAGAACTTAGAGGCACGGAGGTAAAGTCTCTTCGAATGGGGAAATGTAGTATAAAAGAAGCATTTGTTCGTGTTATTAATGGAGAAGTATTTATAATGAATATGCATATAAGCCCTTATGAAAAAGGGAATGTATTTAATTCCGATCCTGTTCGTGTAAGAAAGCTATTATTGCATAGAAGTGAAATAAACAAACTAGTAGGTAAATCAAATCAACAAGGTTTTACAATAGTACCCTTGTCTATATATTTTAAAGGTAGTTTGGTTAAAGTAGAGATTGCCTTAGCTAAAGGTAAAAAACTATACGATAAACGACAAGATATAGCCAAGAAAGATCAAAGGCGTGCAACGGAGAGAGATTTCAAGATAAAAAACTTGTATTAAATAAAAAACTAAAATGAAATCGAAACTCATGTTTTATTACTGCCTTTAATATTGGTACTTACAAAAAGGGCAAATATCTGCTAAAATGTATATAATAGGTTATTTTTATGAATATGTGTATGGACAGGAGGAAGACATGTTTTTAATTGGCGAAACGGAAGAAACAGTTAAAAATGGGAAAGTATCATTGCCAAGACAATGGAATTTAAAAAGACACACAATTTTAGGAAAGTGGAAGGGAAAGAATACACTATATTTATCTGACTCTGAAAAGTCTTTAAACTTTGCTGCAGGTAGGTATACTTTAAGTTATTCAGTTAAAATAGACTCAGAGAACAGAATAGTAGTACCAAAAGAATATGAGAACTTTAAAGTTAAAATATTAGGTTGTATAACAACCGTGCAATTGACATTTATAAACAATTAAAATGGAGGTAACAATGTTTGAAATAGGAGACTATATTATCTACGGCAATAATGGAATTTGTTCAGTAGTTGAGATTGGTCCTATTAATCTTGGTGGCCCTATGAATAAAGATGAAAAACTATACTATACATTAGAGCCAGTATATGAAATGGGTAGTAAGTTTTATACCCCAGTTGGAAATGAAAAAGTATTAATGAGAAAGGCCATGTCCAAAGAAGAAGCATTAGAACTTATAGAAAATATTCCTGACATTGGATTTGACCCGGACTTAACAGATAAGGAAAGAGAAGCAAAGATAAAAGATGCATTAATTAAATCTATAGATCCTGAAGAATGGATAAAAGTAGTTAAAGCATTATATTATAGAAAAGAAGAGCGTAAGTTGGATGGCAAAAAAATGACCAGCACCGATGAAAAGTTTTTAAATGAAGCAGAAGAATTCTTATTTGGTGAGATAGCAATATCTTTGGATAAAAGCAGAGAAGAAGTTGAAGATTTAGTATTGAATCGTATAAAAGAGGCTAATATTGCTTAAGGCATTATATCTAATAGATAATATTATATATTTTATATACTAATGATAAAATGACTATTGTAATATATTAAAAGTCATAATTTTATAGTTCATACACAAGAACGATCGGTAAAACCTAAATTTATAGGAGTAAGGAAGGATATTAGAATCTAATACCTTCCTTTTTTTGTGGGCAAATTCGCATATTATAAATTCCATAAATAATTAGTAACCTTTTAGTTCATTTGGCATAAATTATATTAAAGTTAGCCTGAAATAACTATTTTAGGAGATGGTAATTTTACACCCTATCATATCTAAATAGTTTAAATATATATTGGAGGTAAATAGTGAATAATCTTAGTGATGTCAAACTAGGTAGCGTTGTTACAGTGAAGGATTTATCTTCAACGGGAATGTTAAGAGAAAGAATGCTAGCCCTGGGCCTTACAAAGGGTGCCAAGGTAGAAGTGATAAGAAAAGGTCCTTCAGGGGACCCAACTGTTTATAACATTCGTGGAGCAATGATTGCCTTAAGAGAAGAAGAGGCTTCTTTAATAGCTATTTAAATAAATAGTCAATTGTTTTAAAACGTGTATTAGGAGGAAAGAATGGGTTTAACATTCAAATCATCACAAATTGAATCTATGGAAGATATTTATAAAATAGACAAAAAAGAAGATCAATATGTAATAGCCCTGGCAGGAAATCCAAACACCGGAAAAAGTACTGTATTTAATTCTTTGACAGGATTACAACAACATACGGGAAATTGGCCAGGCAAGACTGTAGTTAATGCAAGAGGTCAATATGAGTATGGGGGAGAAGAGTTTATATTGGTTGATTTGCCAGGAACATATTCCTTGTTTGCCTCATCTGCCGAGGAAGAAGTAGCAAGAGATTTTATATGTTTTGGTAATCATGACGCAGTAATTGTTGTGGTTGACGCAACCTGTCTAGAGAGAAACTTAAATTTACTATATCAAGTTATGGAAGTAACAGATAATGTAATTTTATGTATTAACTTAATAGATGAAGCAAAAAAGAAAAATATTGTAATAGACAGAGAAGGAATTGAAAAAGAACTAGGTATTCCTGTTGTAATGTGTGCTGCTAGAAGTAACATAGGAATGAATAAATTAAAAGAAACAGTATATAAGGTATCTAAAGAGAAGATTATACCAAAACCTAACACAGTAAAATATCAAGACTATATAGAAGAAAAAGTTGAAGCAATTCAGCCTCTTATAGATAGCAATAGTAATGAAAATGTTAAGTCAAGATGGTTTGCACTTAGGATGGTCGATGGTGATGATAATTTCATAAAGAGTATAATCGACAAATCATCTGATGAGATTGTAGATAACCTACTTGATATTAAAGAAAAAAGTGGATTTTATGAAAAATCAGAAGAAATAGAAGAAGAAATAGAAGAGGGTATATCTGAAGAAACTACTATAGATGAATTTATAGGAGAAGAAGGAAAAGACGAAAAGCTTATCGAAATACGAGACGATATAACATCACAAATATATAGTAAGGCTGAAGAAGTTTGTGATAAATATGTAAAAGTAGATAAGGCTAAGTTAGATAGAGATAGAAAAATTGATAATATTGTAACATCTAAAAGATATGGTATACCCTTGATGATTCTAACATTGATAGTTATTCTCTGGATTACAATTATAGGTGCAAATTATCCTTCTCAATTGCTTGCAAACTTTATGTTCGGATTAGGAGATAAAATAGGAGATATATTTATAAGGCTAAATGCACCAGACTGGCTTTATGGAATTCTTGTTCAAGGCTTATATAAAACCTTAGCTTGGGTTGTAGCAGTTATGCTACCTCCAATGGCTATATTCTTTCCCTTATTTACCTTGTTAGAAGATTTAGGTTATTTGCCTAGAATTGCCTTTAATATGGATCATTATTTTAAGAAAGCATGTGCTCATGGAAAACAATGCTTAACTATGTGTATGGGATTTGGCTGTAATGCAGCAGGTATAATATCTTGTAGAATTATTGATTCTCCTAGAGAAAGGCTCATTGCTATAATAACTAATAACTTTGTGCCATGTAATGGAAGGTTTCCTATTTTTATTGCACTGTCTACTATAATATTTGCTACATTTGGTGGAGTTGCATCTGGTATATTACCAGTTTTATCTGTTTCAGGAATTATTATACTTGGAATAGTAATAACCTTACTTGTATCTTATTTGCTATCAAAGACAATCCTAAAGGGCATACCATCAACCTTTACTTTAGAACTTCCACCCTATAGGAAGCCTCAGGTAGGTAGAGTGCTTTATACTTCCTTAATTGATAGAACTATATTCGTATTAGGAAGAGCAATCAAAGTTGCTGCACCGGTTGGTGCTTTAACCTGGGTTTTTGCAAATGTCTACCTTGGTGATCAAAGTATAATTAGTCATGTTGCAGGTTTTCTGGACCCTTTTGCAAAAGTTATTGGGTTAGACGGTTTTATATTAATGGCATTTATATTAGGACTTCCAGCAAATGAAATTGTGCTTCCAGTTCTTTTAATGGCTTATCTTGAAACTGGAACAATGGTTGATTATGATAGTTTGGCATCTCTTTCTACAATACTAATTGATAATGGTTGGACTTGGTTAACAGCTCTAAACACTATGTTGTTCACCTTATTGCACTGGCCATGCGCAACAACCCTAATAACTATTAAAAAGGAGACTGGGAGTGTAAAATGGACCCTACTGTCTGCAGTAATACCAACTGTGATAGGTATTGCCTTGTGTTTTGTTACTGCTACAGTATTTAGGATATTTAATATACCTTGATACATTAGTTTAACTTGTTAGGTCTTACTGTATTATTTGTCTGATAAACTAGCAAGGTCTTTAAAGAAGTTTGGATATGAAATATTTACACATTCTTTGCCCACTATATCAACATGTCCTCTAGTCATTAGATCTGCAATGGCTAAGGACATGGCGATTCTGTGGTCATTTTTACTGTCTACTCTACCACCATAAAGAGTTTTACCCCCATTAATTATCATTCCATCATGGGTTGCAGTAATATCCCCACCTAAAGTTTTAAGACTTTTAACCATTGCATCAATGCGGTTGGTTTCTTTGACCATTAATTCCTCAGCATCTGTAATCAAGGTTTGACCACTTGCAAAACAGGCCATAACAGCTATTATTGGCAATTCATCTATTAGTCTTGGGATAATAGGACCACCTATATTTATTCCTTTTAAATCACTATACTCTACATAAATATCAGCAACTTTTTCACCATTTAATACCCTGACATTATCTAATTGTAATTTACCACCCATTTGTAGGCAAACATCTATAATGCCATCTCTTGTTGGATTAATCCCAACATTTTTTAGTAGCAATTTTGAACCAGGGACAATTAAGCCTGCAACTATAAAGTAGGCTGCTGATGATATATCACCTGGAACCTGTATATCTTTACCAACTAAGTTTGCTTTTGCTTCTATAGTTGTTATATTTTCCTCTTGACTAATACTTGCTCCAAAGTAAGCTAACATTAATTCTGTATGATTTCTAGAAAGATGTGGCTCTATTACTGATGTATTGCTATCGGCATATAGTCCTGCTAACAATATAGAAGATTTCACTTGTGCAGAAGAGACTGGAGACTTGTAGCTTATACCACTTAGTAAAGTATTATCACGACCTGTAATTACTAGTGGTGGAAGTCCATTATTAGATTGGCTTTCTATGTTAGCACCCATTTTACTAAGGGGACTTATAATTCTATCCATAGGTCGTTTTCTAAGGGAGTCATCCCCAGTGATAATACTATCAAAAGTTTGACCACTTAAAATACCAGAAAGTAATCTCATTGTAGTACCACTATTTCCAACATCAATAACATCAGAGGGTTTTTCTAATCCGTGTAATCCTTTTCCTTCTATAATAAATATACTTTCTTTTGTATCAAATTCTATATTAACACCCATCTGCTGAAATGCCTTAATAGTAGAAATGCAATCAAGGCTATGGAGAAAGTTATGAACAGTAGTAGTTCCTGATGCAAGAGCGCCTAGCATTATAGCTCTGTGGGATATGGACTTATCTCCAGGAATAAATACTTGTCCTTTAAGAGGTCTATGTTTGGTCATAAGATATTTCCCTACCTTTCGTATACTAGATAATTACAATGTTTAAGTAACTCAACTGCATTTGTAAGGGCCACTTCGTCATAAAACTCAATTCTTAGTACTCCATCTTGAAACTCCCTATTATGAATTATCCCAATGTTTTTAATACTTATATTATTATTTGCAAGCAAGCTAGCAACAGTTGCAATAGCACCAGCCTCGTCCTCAATATCTAAATAAATTTCATGTATTTTCTCAAGGATACCCTTGCCCTTATCAGGTAATTCATTTCTAAACTCTTTGGCTGAAGCAAATGTATCATATATATAGGAAGAGTTTTTATTATCAAGACTTACAATTATGTCTTGCAAGATAGAAATGTACTGCTTAAGCAGAACACTTATAAAAATACTATTAGAGATGGATATATTTTCCCAGATTTCTGGTGATGAAGAAGCTATTCTTGTAATATCTCGAAAACCACCGGCGGCTAATTGCTTCATTAAATCGCTATTATCTTTTTGGTTTTTTACTAAATTCACCAAGCTAGAAGCTACAATATGTGGTAAATGGCTAATTGCAGCAACAATCTTATCGTGTTCAACATAGTCAAGTATTATAGGGATAGCCCCTATATTTTCAACTAAACTTGAGAGTATATCTATTTGATTATTGCTAGATTTATTAGTTGGAGTGAGAACGTAGTAAGCATTTTCAAATAATTTTGGATTACTATATCTATAGCCGGATTTTTCGGAACCTGTCATCGGATGGCCACCTATAAAGTTTTTTTCTAAGTCATAAGATTCTACACATTGATGAATGTTTGTTTTTACACTTCCAACATCAGTAATAATGCAATCATCTCTTATAATATCCTTTAAAACAGGTAAATAATCAGTGTTTTGTTTAACAGGTGCACAAAGGAAAATAATGTTACATAAACTAAAGTCATAAAGGGAATCTGATACATTATTTAGAACTCCATCTGCCAAGCCCAATTCGTTATCTTCACTTATAGTTTCTCCATGCTCATATCCCATAATATAAATATTAGGATAAAATTCTCTAAGAACTTTGGCTAGTGAGCCACCAATAAGTCCGAATCCAATAAATCCTATTCTAAAATTATTAAAATCTATATCTCCCATTTGCTAGCACCCCTATAGTTTTATTATTTTTCTAATTCTATATCAAAGGATAGTTTATGTCAATATGTTAAGATTTTAGTAAATCGACATAAATCCTAATTGAAAAGATGAAAGAGTAAATGTATACTGTAATAAATTGATAATAGTATTGTAAATTCCGATATTATTTAGTAGAATATATACATGAATTCTTTTCTGTGCTTAATTTTTGTTATAAAACTATATTAAGTGACTTAATAATTAGGTTTATTACATAGACTTATATATGATTTAATCTAAGTTACTTAATCATATAAAATATCATAATGGAGGTAATAGGTATGAAAGTTTACACATCTGATAAAATCAGAAACGTTATTGTTTTAGGTCATGGTGGAAGTGGTAAGACCGCACTAGTAGAAGCTATGGCATATGTAGCAGGAGCTACAAGCCGCCTAGGTAGAGTAGAGGATGGCAACACTATAAGTGATTATGATAAAGAAGAACAAAAACGTCAATTTTCAATTAATTCAAGTATAGTTCCTGTAGAATGGGAAGATACAAAGATAAATTTATTAGATGTACCAGGTTATTTTGATTTTGTAGGAGAAGTAGAACAAGGAATGTCAGTTGCTGATGGTGCAGTAATTGTTGTTTCTGCCAAATCAGGAATAGAGGTTGGTACAAAGAAAGCTTGGGAATTTTGTGAAGAATATAATATTCCTAGAATTTTCTATGTTACAGACATGGACGATGACAACGCAAGCTTTCGTAGAACAGTAGAAGCTTTAACAGATCTTTATGGTAGAAAAATTGCTCCATTCCAGATTCCTGTTCGTGAAGAAGGCGAATTTGTAGGATTTGTTAATGTTGTTAAAATGGGTGGAAGAAGATTTGTTGGCGATAAAGGTGAGTATGAATACACAGATATACCTGATTATGTAGATGACCATTTAATGCAAAGTCGTGAAGTATTACTTGAAGCAGTTGCTGAAACAAGCGAGGAACTAATGGAAAAATACTTTGATGATGACCAAGAGTTTACTCAAGAAGAAATTTCTTCTGCACTTATTAATAATGTTCATGATGGGTCTATGGTTCCTGTACTTATGGGTTCTGGTATCAACCCTCGTGGTTCTAATATGCTTTTACAAGTAATCAAAAAGTATTTCCCTTCACCAGCAGAGTTAACAATTGCAGGTAAGAATACTGATACTGATGAAGTATTTAATGCAGATTATGATATAACACTTCCTGTATCTGCAAAAGTGTTTAAATCAATTTCTGATCCATTTATCGGTAAGTTCTCAGTTGTTAAGGTGTGTTCAGGTATTTTAAAATCCGATTCTACAGTTTATAATACAAGTATTCATGAGGATGAAAAAATAAGCAGACTCTATGTACTTCGTGGTAAGGACCAAATTGAAGTAGATGAATTACATGCAGGAGATATAGGTGCTATTGGTAGATTAGATGATACAAGGACCGGTGATACTTTATCTGATAAGAATAATCCTGTTGAATACGAGAGACCAAAGATGTCAGAGCCTTATACTTATAAAAGATTTAGAACTGTTAAAAAGGGTGATGATGATAAGGTTTCACAAGCAATGGCTAAGCTATTAGAAGAGGACTTAACTCTTAAGGTAGTTAATGATTCTGAAAATAGACAAACCTTATTATATGGTATTGGTGACCAACAATTAGATGTAGCTGTTAGTAAGTTAAAGACTATGTTTAATGTTGAGATTGAACTTTTAGAACCTAAGATACCTTACCGCGAAACAATTCGTAAGACTGTAAAGGTTCAAGGAAAACATAAAAAACAATCTGGAGGACATGGTCAATACGGAGATGTTCATATTGAATTTAGTCCATCTGGTGATTTGGAAACTCCTTATGTTTTTGAAGAGCATATATTTGGTGGGGCAGTTCCTAGGAATTATTTCCCTGCAGTTGAAAAAGGTATTGCAGAATGTGTAGAAGAAGGTCCACTAGCTGGTTACCCAGTTGTAGGTGTTAAGGCTGACTTAGTTGATGGTTCTTATCACCCAGTAGATTCATCGGAGTTAGCATTTAAGATGGCTACAATACAAGCATTTAGGAAAGGATTTTTGGATGCTTCACCAGCAATCTTAGAGCCTATTGTTACATTGAAGGTAGTAGTTCCTGATGAGTACACAGGTGATGTTATGGGTGATTTAAATAAACGTAGGGGTAGAGTTCTAGGAATGAATCCTATAAAAGGTAGTAAACAAGAGATTGTAGCAGATGTACCTTTAGGTGAAATATACGGTTACTGCGCAGACTTAAGATCATTTACTGCTGGCGCAGGTGACTTTAGTTATGAATTTAACCGCTATGAGCAAGCTACATCTGATGTACAAGAGAGAGTTATCGCAGAAAGTAAAGAAGATTAAAAGATACAATAATATAGAAAGTTCTTATAAAGGATAATATACCACTGTGCTTGAGTATGACATATACACCAGCACAGTGGTTTTTATTTATACCGACTTATACTTTATACAATTATCTATAAATGCCTTAAATATTGTAAATTGGTCTTGATCTATAGAATATAAATGCTCTGGGTGCCACTGAACTCCTAATAAGAAAGGCTTAGACTTTGAGTATGCTGCTTCTATTAGGTTATCAGGTGATCTAGCTGCAACCTCTAATGATGGGGCTAATTCATTTATGGCCTGGTGATGAAAGCTGTTTACCCTAATGTTGGTTTTCTTTAATAATTTATCTAATATGCTATTAGACCTTATGTTAATGGTGTGGGACATTACTTCATCAGCAGACTTTTGATAATGACCAATTCTAGGACTAGAGTCGTACTGAGCACCTATATCTTGATAAATAGTTCCTTTTAAAAAAATATTGAAGGCTTGGAGGCCTCGACAAATTCCAAAGAGGGGTTTATTTGTTTTATAAGTTGATTCAAAGATTAATTTTTCTATTCTGTCTCGTTTAGGAAGGACAATACCGCCTTCAGGAATTGTTTCTTCACCAAAGGACAAGGGATCTATGTCAGGACCACCTGGAAATAAAAACCCATCAAAGTTTCTAATTATTTGATCTATATCATTAGGATCAGTATCTAAGGGTAACAAAAAAGGGATTCCTCCTGCTGTACTTATGGCTTCAAGATAATGTGCTTGAATCCTTATAAAATTATTGTCATAGTCATATTGTGGGGTAATTCCAATAAGAGGTTTAATCATTTTTTCACCTATATACTTATATCTATATATAAGATATGCACCTAGTGGTTGTAAAAAGACTTCTTCTTGGATATAATATTTTAAAGTTGAATTATATTCGAGTGCAATTAACTTATGACAAAAAAATATAAGGAGATTATAAGGAGAAAGAAATGTTTAAGATGTTTTATCCTACGATATGGGTCGAGTCTGTTTATAGGAATGTAGATTTTGAAAAGCTATATGGAAAGGGATATCGTGGGATTATTAGCGATATAGACAATACCTTGGTAGAACATGATGCGGATGCTAGTCAAGAGGCTGTTTCATTTTGTAAGGGCTTAATGGATATGGGTTTTGAGATTTGCTTTATGTCTAATAATGACAAGGAGAGAGTTACGAGGTTTAATAAGGATATAAAGGGTTATATGATTTATGATGCTAAAAAACCCTTGGTAAAAAATTATAATAAAGCTATGGAAATGATGGGGACTAATAAGGATAATACGATTTTTATAGGAGACCAGATATTTACTGACATATGGGGGGCTAATAATGCTAATATAAAAAATATCTTGGTAGAGCCCATAAGTCCAAGGGAAGAAATACAGATAGTTATAAAGAGGTTTTTTGAGAAAATTGTGATTTATTTTTACAAGAGATATTTATCTAAGAAAAAAGGATGAGTTAAATGAAGAATATTGTATTTATAGGGTTTATGTGTAGTGGAAAAACTACTATAGGGAGAACACTAGCTAAGAGACAGGATTATAAATTTATTGACACAGACCAGTGGATAAGAAAAAAAGAAAAGATGGACATTGGGGATATCTTCGAGAAAAAGGGAGAAGACTATTTTAGAAAGTTAGAAACTAAAACGGTAAAACACTTTGCAAACAACCTTAGCAATACAGTTGTATCAACAGGTGGAGGACTTTCTGTTAGGCAAGAAAATATTCCATATCTGAAAGAAATAGGTACAGTTATATATTTAAGTGTATCTAAAGATACAGTATTATCCAGACTTAATCCTAATATTGAGCGTCCCTTGTTGTCAGTAGATGATCCAGAAAAAAGAATTGAAGAGTTACTAGAAGAGAGAAATCCAATATATGAAAAAGCTGCAGACCTTATAATAGATACAAACAATAAGACAATTAGTAAGATAGTGGATGAGATAATAGAAAGGTTGGAGGACTTATGAAAATATTAGTGATAAATGGTCCTAATATTAACTTTCTAGGTATACGAGAAAAGGAAGTATATGGAACAAACAATTATGACCACCTTGTCAATTTGATTGAAGAAAAGGCAAAACAAGCTAGCTTGGAAGTGAATATATTTCAGAGCAATCATGAAGGTGAGATTATAGACCGGATTCAAGAGGCCTATTATGATGAAACTGATGGAATAATAATTAATCCAGGAGCATTTACCCATTATAGTTACGCAATTAGAGATGCTCTTACTTCTATTAGAATTCCTAAAATAGAGGTACATATATCTAATATTTATAAACGGGAAAAATTCCGTCAAACTTGTGTAACTACACCAGCTTGTGATGGGCAAATAAGTGGATTAGGGTTAAATGGCTATATATTAGCTATTGATGCTATTATAGCCTTAGTTTATAAGTAGAAGAGAATAAATAAGATTATCAACTTTTGACTTAGCCAATGATAGCTTGTAGTAATAAATAATAGTTGAAAAAAGCCTTAGTCTAATATAAACTATTAATAAGTTAAAGATGTGATTTTTAACAGATTTATAAGGATTATATATTTTAGTCTGATTTATTAGAACTTATTAGATTATATAAGTATTTTTTAAATTAAAGAGCTTTTAAAGATTACTAAGATTGGTAATACGCAATATTAGGAGGAACAGAATATGATATCAGCAGGAGATTTTAGAAATGGTTTAACAATTGAGTATGAGGGGAGCATTTACCAAGTAATTGATTTCCAACATGTAAAACCAGGAAAAGGTGCAGCATTTGTAAGAACAAAAATGAAAGATATTAAACATGGAGGTATAGTAGAAAACTCCTTCAGACCACAAGAAAAGTTTAAGTTAGCCCATATTGAACGTAATGACATGCAATATTTGTATTCAGATGGAGATTTATACTATTTCATGGATAATACCACATTCGAACAAATAGCAATAGATAAAGAAGCAATAGGAGATACATTAAAGTTTATTAGAGAAAATGAAACTGTTAAGATTCTTTCCCATAACGGTGTAGTATTCGCTATTGAACCACCAATTAATGTTGAACTAGAAATTACCCATACTGAACCAGGTTTCAAAGGTGACACAGCAACCGGTGCCACAAAACCTGCTACAGTTGAAACAGGAGCTCAAGTCTACGTTCCACTATTTGTAGAAATTGGTGATAAAATTAGTATCGATACAAGGACAGGAGAATATCTAAAGAGAGTATAAATTGCCTTTATACCCTAGATAAGATGTGATAATTCAAGAAAGGGTGGGTAGGACATAATCCTACCCACCCCTTTTCCTTTATTATAGATTCCATAGTCTAAAAGTATTTTCCGGGTCTTTGGTTCTAGGTTCTGATTTTAAAAAAGTACTTTACATTTTACAACTTTTATACTATGGTAGTTTAAAGTGTTGATTTATTTAAAAAGCTTTATATTTGACAAACCATTCAATAGAGTATAAAATTATTTAAATTTTATCAACTAAAAACTTGTAAGATGTAACTTGTAATTAGATAAAGATGAAAAGTAATCAATATATTTTATAATATATTATAAGAAAAGGTGATGTGAAGTGAGAAGTGATATAGCCAAAAAAGGAATAAATAGAGCACCTAATAGATCCTTGTATCGTGCCCTAGGAAGAACAGAAGAAGAATTAAATAGACCATTAATAGGTATTGTTAATTCATATAATGAAGTTGTTCCAGGACATATGCATTTAGATAAAATAGTAGAAGCAGTAAAAACAGGTGTACTAATGGCAGGTGGAACTCCAATGGAATTTCCAGCTATTGCAGTATGTGATGGTATTGCTATGGGACATGAGGGAATGCATTACTCCCTTCCTACAAGAGAACTTGTAGCAGACTCAACAGAAGCAGTTGCAAGAGCTCAAGCATTTGATGCATTGGTTATGGTACCAAACTGTGATAAGAATGTACCAGGCTTATTAATGGCAGCAGCAAGAATTAACATCCCAACAATCTTTGTAAGCGGTGGACCTATGTTAGCTGGACGTGTAAATGGAGAAAGAACTAGTCTCTCAAGTATGTTTGAAGCCGTAGGTGCTCATAGTGCAGGAACTATGACAAGTGAAGAAGTAGAAAATTTTGCTAACAATGTTTGTCCAACATGTGGTTCTTGTTCAGGAATGTATACAGCTAATAGTATGAATTGCTTAACAGAAGCTATTGGAATGGGTCTTAGAGGCAACGGAACTATTCCAGCAGTTTATTCAGAAAGACTACGCTTAGCTAAGCAAGCTGGAATGCAAATAATGGACTTATTAGAAAAAGATATAAAACCAAGAGATATTATGACTGAAGAAGCATTTGAAAATGCTTTAACTGTTGACATGGCTCTAGGTTGTTCAACTAATACCATGTTACACATACCAGCTATAGCTCATGAAGCAGGCATTAAGATAAATTTAGATACATCTAATGAAATAAGTGAAAGAACTCCAAATCTTTGTCACTTAGCCCCAGCAGGTCCAACTTATATGGAAGATTTAAATGAAGCTGGCGGAGTTTATGCAGTGATGAAAGAGTTAGATAAAAAGAATTTACTAAATAAGGATGTAATGACTGTAACTGCTAAGACAATGGGAGAGAACATTGAGAATGTAAGTAATATAAACCCAGAAGTAATAAGACCAATTGATAATCCTTATAGTGAGACAGGTGGAATTGCAGTACTAAAGGGTAATATTGCTCCTGACTCTTGTGTAGTTAAACGTTCAGCTGTAGTTGCAGAAATGTTAAAACATGAAGGACCAGCAAGGGTCTTTGATAGTGAAGATGAGGCAATAGAAGCAATCTATGGTGGAAAGATTGAAGATGGAGACGTTATAGTTATTAGGTATGAAGGACCAAAAGGCGGACCTGGAATGAGAGAAATGCTTAATCCAACATCTGCAATCCAAGGAATTGGTAAAGGTTCAACAGTTGCACTTATTACAGATGGTCGTTTCTCAGGTGCTTCAAGAGGTGCTTCAATAGGGCATGTTTCACCAGAAGCAGCAGTTGGTGGCCCAATTGCCCTTGTAGAAGAAGGAGATATAATTCAAATTGATATAAATAATAACTCAATTAATTTAAAAGTTTCAGATGAAGAGTTAGAAAGCAGAAGAAAAGAATGGAAACCTAAAGAAGCTAAGATAAAAACAGGTTATTTAAGAAGATATGCGTCTATGGTTTCATCAGCCAATGAGGGTGCTATCCTTAGAATACCAGATGAAGAGTAGAGGTGAATAATATGCAAATGACAGGTTCTCAAATTTTAGTTGAATGTTTGAAGGAACAGGGTGTTGATACTATATTTGGATATCCAGGTGGTGCGGTACTTAATATCTATGATGAGCTCTACCGTCATCAAGATGAGATAACTCACATATTAACTTCTCATGAACAAGGAGCTGCTCATGCAGCAGATGGATATGCACGTTCTACTGGGAAGGTTGGAGTTTGCTTAGCAACTAGTGGCCCAGGTGCAACTAACTTAGTAACAGGAATAGCAACAGCATATATGGATTCAGTACCTATGGTCGCAATAACTGGTAATGTATCAGTTGATTTACTAGGTAAAGATAGTTTCCAAGAAGTTGATATTGCAGGTATAACAATGCCAATTACTAAATATAGTTTTTTGGTAAAAGATGTAGATGAATTAGCACATACTATAAGAAGAGCATTTCACATAGCAAGAAAAGGTAGACCAGGCCCTGTATTAGTTGATATTGCTAAAGATGTTACGGCTAATACGACAGAGTATGTAAGAGAAGAAATAAAACCTATAGAAAAACCTACTAATACAATTAAAGATTCTGATATTGATGAAGCAATCAAAATCATAGAAGAAGCTGAAAAACCTGTAATTTTTCTAGGTGGTGGTACGATTGCATCTGATTCTCAAGAAGAGGTCTTTAAATTTGCCGAGAATGTTAATGGACCGGTAGTAGATACATTAATGGCAAAAGGAGCATTCCCAGGTGATCACCCACATTATTTAGGTATGGTTGGAATGCATGGAACTAAAAGTGCCAATATAGCAGTTACAAAGTGTGACTTGCTTATTGCAGTTGGAGCAAGATTTAGTGACAGGGTTACTGGCAATGCTAAAAAGTTTGCTAGAAATGGAAAGATACTTCATATTGATGTAGATCCAGCAGAAATCAATAAGAATATCGAGACTCAGCATTCAATTATCGGTGATATTAAAATTGTATTAGAAATATTGAATGAAAGACTTAATAAACAAGTCCATTCAGAGTGGATAGACTTAATAATGGAAAAGAAAGAAAAGTATCCACTAAAATATAGGGAAGACATTTTAACAGGCCCTTACATTATTGAAAAATTATATGAACTAACAAAAGGTGATGCAATTATATCAACTGGTGTAGGTCAACATCAAATGTGGGCTGCCCAGTATTATAAATATTCTAGACCAAGGACATTTATAACTTCTGGAGGTTTAGGAACTATGGGATTTGGTTTAGGGGCTTCAATAGGAGCACAAATTGCCAATCCAGATAAAAAGGTTATTAATATAGATGGTGATGGATGCTTTAGGATGACAATGAATGAACTTGCGACTTATTCTCGATATAACCTTCCTACTATAGAAATAGTAATGAATAATAGTGTACTTGGTATGGTTAGACAATGGCAAGACCTGTTCTATGACAAGAGATATTCTGAAACCACACTTCCTAACAATGTAGATTTTGTTAAACTAGCCGAAGCTGTTAATGTAAAAGGACTTCGTATTAGAAAGAAAGAAGAGGTAGAAGATGTTTTAAAAGAAGCCTTAGCTTTCGATGGTCCAGTATTAATAGATTGTGTCATTGATAGTGATGATAAAGTTTGGCCAATGGTAGCACCAGGAGCAGCAATTGACGAAATCATTACAGAAGAAGATATTAATAAATAATAATATAAGAGGATTTATAAGGTCACTGAAATATTCAGTGACCTTTGTCATAGTACTTAATACTGAAGATAAGATTAAAACATTAAAATTAAACATAATATCCAATGTTTTTCATAAAGACATATTACTTGACATAAATTTAACTAAGTTCTATAATGTATCTAATTAAAGTGGTCAAGCGTCAAAATGACCTAATATATTTATATTGCCATTTTAAATATAAGCTCAGAAAACACATTACTCATCAACAAAGGGAGGATTTTTTAAATGGAAAGAGTATATAACTTTTCAGCAGGACCAGCTGTATTACCAGTGGAGGTTTTGCAAGAAGCATCGGAAGAAATGCTCAATTATAATAATACAGGAATGTCTGTTATGGAGATGAGTCACCGATCACAGGCTTTCCAAAATATTATTGATGAAGCAGAACAAGATATAAGAGATTTGATGAAAATACCAGATAATTATAAGGTTTTATTTTTGCAAGGTGGAGCATCCACTCAATTTGCTATGATTCCAATGAATTTAATGAAGAATAAGGTTGCAGATTTTATTATTACAGGCAACTGGGCAAATAAAGCCTACCAAGAAGCTTCAAAGTTTGGTAAGGTAAATGTGTTAGCATCATCAAAAGATAAAAACTTTACATATATTCCCGATTGTAGTGATTTACCTATTAGTGAAGATGCAGATTATGTATATATCTGTGAAAACAATACTATTTACGGTACAAAGTTCAAAACATTACCTAACACAAAAGGTAAATTATTAGTTTCCGATATATCCTCATGCTTTTTATCAGAACCAGTTGATGTTAGTAAGTATGGAATATTATTTGGCGGTGCTCAAAAGAATGTAGGACCAGCTGGTGTAACAATTGTTATAATTCGTGAAGACCTAATAAGCGATATAACACTAGAAGGTACTCCTACTATGTTACAATATAAAACTCACGCAGATAAAGGTTCCTTATACAATACACCACCTACATATGGAATTTATATGTGTGGAAAAGTGTTTAAGTGGATTGAAAATCGTGGTGGTTTAGAAGGAATG
>CAZXSM010000001.1:8908-20650 GCA_964643255.1 uncultured Lachnospiraceae bacterium | reverse complement strand
AGCTAATATTTTATATGATTTCTTAGATCAAAGTGAATTATTTAAAGGAACAGTTGTTAAAAAAGACCGTTCACTTATGAATGTACCATTTGTAACTGGTGATAAGGACCTTGATGCTAAGTTTATTAAGGAAGCTGAGAAAGCTGGATTGGAAAACTTAAAAGGCCATAGAACAGTTGGTGGTATGCGTGCAAGTATCTACAATGCAATGCCTATAGAAGGTGTAGAAGCATTAGTAGAATTTATGAAAGAATTTGAAAGTAATAATTAAAAAATATTTCTGTTAATAAATCCTTATAACAGGTTTATTACATTAATATTTTAATTGACAGGAGGATATATATGGGAAATTATACATGCTTAAATCCTATTTCAGAAGAAGGACTTAAGCTGTTTGGCGATAAATATACAAAAGTAGATAATATTAAGGAAGCAGAGATTGTATTAGTAAGAAGTGCATCAATGCATGACATGGACCTACCTGAAGACCTTAATGTAATTGCTCGTGCAGGTGCAGGTGTTAACAATATTCCGATTGACAAATGTTCAGATCAAGGTATAGTTGTATTTAATACGCCAGGAGCTAATGCTAATGGTGTTAAAGAAATGGTTATTGCAGGTTTAATTCTAGCATCACGTGATATAATAGGTGGGATTAATTGGGTAGAAGAAAACAAAGATGATCCAGATTTATTAAAATCTTTAGAGAAAGCAAAGAAACAATTTACAGGTCATGAGATTAAAGGGAAGAAATTAGGAGTTATTGGACTGGGTGCAATTGGTGTTTTAGTTGCTAATATTGGTATTCGTTTAGGGATGGACGTTTATGGATACGACCCATATATTTCCCTAGATCATGCTTGGAATGTATCTAGACATATCATTCATGTTAATACTAAGGAAGAAATATTTAAAGAATGTGATTATATTACTCTCCATGTTCCCGCAAATGAAGGTACAACGGGCATGATTAATAAGGACTCTATAGAAACTATGAAAGATGGAGTAATCATATTAAATTATGCTAGAAACACACTAGTAAATGATGAAGATATAATAGAAGCTCTTAACAGTGGCAAGGTAGGTAAATATGTTACCGATTTCCCAACAACTGAGATTGCTAAAACAAAGAATACCATAGCAACTCCTCATCTTGGTGCATCAACTAGTGAATCAGAAGAAAATTGTGCAGTTATGGCTGTAAATCAGGTTAAGGACTATATTGAAAATGGTAACATAAAGAATTCAGTTAACTTTCCTGATGTTGATGCTGGTAAGCTTACTAGTGGAAATCGTATAACAATCATCCATAAAAACATACCACAAATGCTTAACAAGGTAACTAGTATATTTGGAGAAAGGGATATTAATATCTCTAATCTAGTAAATAAGAGTAAAGGAAATAATGCATACACAATAGTTGATATGGATACTCCTTTTTGCAAAGAATCAATAAGAAAAATACAAGATATTGAAGGAGTACTAAAAGTTAGAACTTTATAAGAATAATTTGTTGATAAACTCCACATTTAGATGTTAATCTTTATGTGGAGTTTTATAAAAATAAGGAGGAAAATTATGGCTATAATAAAACCCTTTAAGGCTGTTAGGCCTAGAAAAGATATTGCACATCAAATAGCAGCACTTCCTTACGATGTTTATAATAGGACAGAGGCTAAAGAAGAAGTATCTAAAGAACCTTTATCATTTTTAAAAATTGATAGGGCTGAAACTCAGTTTAGTGATGATGTAGATACCTATGATCCGCAAGTTTATGCAAAGGCAAGAGATACTTTGTATTCTATGATTGATCAAGGTGAATTCATTCAAGATGAGGAAGATTATTTTTATATATATGAGCTAATTATGGATGGAAGATCACAAACAGGAATTGTAGCATGTGCTTCAATAGATGATTATGAAAAAGGTGTTATTAAAAAACATGAAAATACTAGAAAAGAAAAGGAAATAGACCGAATTAATCATGTAGATGCACTTGATGCACAAACAGGGCCTATTTTCTTAGCTTATAAAGCACAAGATGAAATAAAAAGAATAGTAGAACAAGTAAAAAAAGACGATAAACTATATAGTTTTAATTCGCCAGATGGTATAAGTCATAATGTTTGGATAGTTAAAGAAGAAAATGATATTGAAAAAATTAAAGATATATTTGCCAAGATGGATAGTATATATATTGCTGATGGACATCATAGAACTGCTTCTGCAGTTCGTGTTGGTCAAATGAGAAGACAAGAAAATCCTGACTATGATGGAAGTGAAGAGTTTAATTTCTTTTTATCAGTTTTATTTCCAGATGATGAGCTCTTGATTCAACCATATAACCGAGTAGTAATGGATTTGAATGGTAATTCAGAAAATGAAATTTTGTATAAAATAAGTGAAAATTTTATTATAGAAGAACAGGGACAAATTCCCTACTTACCATCTAGCAAGGGCACTTTTGGAATGTATCTTGATAGAGTATGGTTTGAACTTCGTATAAAGGATGGACTTGTAGATGCGAAAGATCCAGTTGCTTCTTTGGATGTATCTATTTTACAAGATTATATTCTGGATCCTATATTAGGGGTGAAAAATCCAAAAACTGATGACAGAATTGATTTTATTGGTGGTATTAGGGGATTACAAGAACTAGAAAAAAGAGTAGCAGATGATATGGAGATAGCCTTTTCTATGTATCCGACTAGTATGGAGGACTTGTTTGCAGTTTCTGATGCAGGAAAGTTAATGCCTCCCAAGTCTACCTGGTTTGAACCAAAGTTACGGAGTGGATTGTTTATTCATAGGATTTGATATGGCTTAAAATATGTTTTGGATTAAGAGCATATAAATTAGGGTTCCACCACCTATACTTAATAGGGTATTGCGTTTCCAAGTATGTAGTATTATTATAGCCCCTATTGATATTAATTCGGGAAAAGCATTGGGGTAGACTAGGAAGTTTATGTCTTTTAGGCAATAGAACACAAGCATGGCTATTATGGTGTTGGGGAGGACTTTGGATAGGTATTTAATATATTTTGGGGTTTCTTTATCTTCAGGGAATAGTAGGAAGGGAATTGTTCTAATTAGGGCAGTTACCAGGGCTATTATTCCCAATATTATTATAGACTCATGTATTGATAGAGGCATGGTTAGTGACTCCTTTCTAGGGTAGGCTTAAGCACTGTTACCAAGACAAGGATTAGAATCATGGTAGGAATAAGGAAGTTTTCAGGTCCAAATATAAGGCGGCAAAGTATTGCACTTGATGCACCTATTATTTCAGGAAGATGGTTATTGGTGGTTAACAATTTTTCAATTAAAGAAACTACAAACAAGGCAGTTAGGACAAAGTCTAGTCCACTGGTATCGAAAGGAATAAAGTTGCCAAGTATGCTACCGAGTACAGATCCTGATATCCAGTATATATGATTTAGTAGAGTGATATAAAACATAAACCAACCTTTATCTATATTGTATGTTGTTTTTATACTTGAAAGTAGGGAGAAGGTTTCATCGGTTAGGCCAAGAACAAGATACCATTTCTTTTTACCTACTCCTTTGTATTTACCTAACATTGATATTCCATAAAAAAGATGCCTTGCATTAACGGTAAGTGTTATTAGTGCGGCATTTATTGGATTAAATCCGCTAGCTAATAGGCCTACTGAGACAAACTGCATTGAGCCAGCATAGATAAACAAGCTAGATAATATAACCCATATTAAACTATAGCCTTGCTTATCCATTAAAACCCCATAAGCAGCCCCAAGTAACAAATAACCAGCTAATACTGGTATTGTGTGTGGAAAGGCTGCTTTTAAGGAATTTTTATGCTTTTGTAGTTTCATAATTTATTACCTTTCTTTATATAAGAATGTATAGGAGTGTGTTTTCTTGCTTTCCTTATTATAATATGGAGAATTTCTTTTAACAAGTGTTTATATATACAAAAAACTCTTTATAATAAGGGGAACTTATGATATTATGTAATAATATGAATATACACACTACAAGGATTGATATGTATTTTTAAATATAAATATATGCAGTTAATTATGAGTTTTAAAAATATATTTCAATAACACTATAATTTACTAAGGAGTAAGATATGTCTAATTTATTTAATCTAGATAACCCTATATTTTCAATTATTAATAAGATTGTAGATATAGTGTTATTAAGCATTGTGTACACATTAATATGTATACCAATATTTACTATTGGTCCAGCGACAACAGCTTTATATTATACGGTTGTTAAAAACATAAGAAAAGAGAGAAGTTATCCTTTTAGAGAATTTTTCAAAAGTTTCAAAGATAATTTTAAGCAAGGTTTAGGATTAACCATAATATTTATTGTAGTCTATTTAATTTTGTATGTTGATATTAAATTTGTACAGCATTCTTTAACAGGGACTAAACAATCAGTATTTATGGGAATATTTATAGGTTTAACTGTGCTTGCTATAATTGTTAATCTCTACGTATTTCCTTATTTATCAAGATTTGAAATCACAGTAAAACAATTACTTAAGAACTGTTTTTATTTGGCTATAAGACATTTGCCATCAACACTTGTTCTTGCAGTAATTACAGGAGCTAGTCTTTTATTAAGTTATTTATTTTTTCCTATTGGATCTTTAATAATTCCTGGCCTATCAATATTACTTCAATCATTATTGATAGAAAGAATATTCAAGAAATATATGCCTGAAAAATTAGAAGATGCAGTGGAACAAGGCGTTGACGAGTGGTATCTGGACTAGGTCTAGGAGGTCGAATATAGTATGGAAGGCAAATTAACAGAAATATTTGGAATGAATGTGTTTAATGATGCAACAATGGTTGAATGCCTGCCTAAGAAAATATATGTAAAACTACAACAAACCATAGAAAATGGTGATGACCTAGATTTGGAAGTTGCTGAAGTTGTTGCTAATGCTATGAAGGACTGGGCTATTGGCAGAGGTGCAACCCACTATACTCATTGGTTTCAGCCAATGACTGGTTATACAGCAGAAAAACATGATTCATTTATAAGCCCAACAGTTGATGGTAAGGTAATTATGGAGTTTTCAGGCAAGGAATTAATAAAAGGCGAACCTGACGCTTCATCATTCCCTTCTGGTGGAATTAGGTCAACCTTTGAGGCGAGAGGCTATACGGCTTGGGATTGTACCTCGCCTGCTTTTCTAAGAGAAGATGCTTCAGGAGTTACCTTATGTATCCCTACTGCATTTTGCTCATATACTGGAGAAGCTCTAGATAAAAAAACACCCCTTCTTCGCTCTATGGAAGCAATTAATGATCAGGCCTTAAGAATCCTAAAACTTTTTGGCCATGACCATGTAACCAGTGTTAATGCAACGGTAGGTGCAGAACAAGAATATTTTCTAATTGATAAGGAAAAGTATCTACAAAGAGAAGACTTGATTTATACTGGGCGAACTTTGTTTGGGGCAATGCCTCCAAAAGGTCAGGAAATGGACGACCATTATTTTGGACACTTAAGGGAGCGAGTAGCTGCCTTTATGAAAGATTTTAATATAGAATGCTGGAAAATGGGTATATTATCTAAAACCCAGCACAATGAAGCAGCCCCAGCACAACATGAGATGGCTCCAATATATTCCACTGTTAATATAGCAACTGACCATAATCAACTTACAATGGAATGTATGAAGAGAGTTGCAAATTATCATGGACTTGAATGTTTACTTCATGAAAAACCATTTGAAGGTGTAAATGGTTCTGGTAAACATAATAATTGGTCTTTAGTTACAAACACAGGTAAGAACTTATTTGATCCAGGAACAACTCCCCATGAAAACGTGCAGTTCTTATTGTTTTTCTCGGCAGTTTTAAAAGCAGTAGATCAACATGCAGACCTATTACGTCTTTCAGCATCTAATCCTGGTAATGATCATAGACTTGGGGCTAATGAAGCTCCACCTGCTATAATTTCCATATATGTAGGTAATCAAATGGAGGATGTATTATTACAATTAGTAGAAACAGGGGAAGCTACCAGTAGTATGGGATCTGATAGGTTTAATGTTGGAGTACATAGAATACCTAAGTTTCATAGAGATGCTGCAGATAGAAATCGTACATCACCATTTGCATTTACTAACAACAAGTTTGAGTTTAGGATGGTTGGATCATCTATGTCTGTTGCTGACGCAAATACAGTTTTAAATACAATTGTAGCAGATGTTTTATGTGATATGGCTGATCAGCTTGAAACTGCTTCAGATTTTAATCTTGCTGTACAGGATTTAATAAAGAAAACAGTTACTGACCACTATAGAATAGTGTTTAATGGGAATGGATATTCCAAGGAATGGAGACAAGAAGCAGCAAAAAGAGGTTTACCTAATCATGAAACATTTATTGATTCCATACCTTCACTAATAACCCATAAGTCCATACAGTTATTTGAAAAGCACCATGTGTTTTCCAAATCAGAATTATGTTCTAGGGTTGAAATAGAATATGAAAGTTATTCAAAAAAGATTAATATAGAAGCAAAAACTATGATTCAAATGGCTTCTAAATATTATTTTCCTGCTATAACAAGATACCAAAAGGAATTAGCAGATACAATTGTTTCTATTAAAAAGGCTTGCCCTGATCTTGATACAAGTTTTCAAGAAGAGCTATTAATGAAGGTTTCTAACCTACTTTCTCAAGCACATAAAACTCAAAATGATTTAGTTGATTCTGTGATAGAAGCTGAAATGATGGCACAAGAAGCTAAAATAGCCAGAGAAAAAGCTGAAAAAGATAGGAAACAAAGATACCAATCAGAAAAGGAAGGCCTTAGGGTGCAAATGTCTGTAGAGGAAACACCTATTGGATTAAAACTTGCCAAACATTTTAAGGATGAGGCTCTCCCTTTGATGGTGGAACTAAGAAGGCCTATTGATGAGTTAGAGTTAAATGTACCTAAGGATATATGGCCGGTTCCCAGTTATGGTGAAATGCTTTTTGAGGTTTGATAATATATATATTATAGGACTTGGCCTAGTGTTGAAATAGTGCCAAGTCCTTTTTAGTGCATATATTAGCAATAATTAACAGTTAGATCACATTTTTATATTAACTTATCTTATGCTCATAGTATCATAAAAAATGTGCTAATAAAATAAAAGTTTAGTAAGATTATTGACAAAAGTAGTAAAAGTTATAAAGTTATCTCTCCAAAGAAATTAGTATCAAAATATTTTTTAATTGTTGAAAGATCACTAGTTTGGCCTAAAGCCCAAATTAATTTTGTTACAGCAGCTTCTGATGTCATGTCAAAGGCTTGGATTACCCCTTTATCTAGAATCTTCTTGCAAGTTTGTTATATGTTTCGTATAATAAGAGAGTATATATTTGCCTAATTAAGGTAGAAAAAAGGGCGAAACTTAAAATAATAATAATAAGGAGGTGAATCATGAATGATGACAAACGGTTTGCAGTCTTAATAGATGCAGATAATGTATCTTCTAAATATGTAAAAATCATATTAGATGAGATATCTGACTATGGAGTTGCAACCTATAAAAGAATTTATGCTGATTGGACTCAGCCTAATGCAATATCTTGGAAAGATGTATTACTTGAGAATTCACTTACTCCCATACAGCAATATAGTTATACTGTTGGTAAGAATTCTACTGATGCAGCTATGATTATAGACGCAATGGATATTTTATATTCTGGTAATATAGAAGGATTTTGTATTGCATCAAGTGATAGTGATTTTACAAGACTTGCTTCTAGACTAAGAGAGTCTGGAATGTTTGTAGTTGGAATGGGAGAGAAGAAAACTCCTAAGCCATTTATTGTAGCATGTAATCAATTTAAATATCTTGATGTATTAGCAAGTGCTGAAGGCTCTGATAGTTCACAAAGCCAAACAACTGTAGTTGATAATGAAGGTTCTAATCTTATTTATGGAAATAATTCTAGATCTAATGGTAATAAGAAAGACAATAGGTCTAACTATGAAAATGTAGATTCTTCAAAGACTATGACAGATATTAATGTAATTAAGTCTACAGTTTATAAGATGCTTAGTGAAATCGACTCAGAAGAACAAAGCATGAATATGGGAGAACTAGGAAGTAAATTAGTTAAGAGATATCCTGACTTTGATGTAAGAAACTACGGAGATAAAAAGTTATCTAAGTTTCTAGGAAAATTTGACGGCCTTGATATAAAAACAAGGGGTAAAGATGGTACTTCAATGTGGGTTACTCTTAAACCAGATTTTGAAGCAAAATTAGAAACTGATAGTTCTAATGCTAATTCTGTTGCAAAAACTAATCAATATAACAATAATTATAAGAATAGATCTTATAATAAAAACAAGTATAGAAATAAAAACAAGTATAATAATAAAAACAATTGAGGATTGTTCCATGAAGACACTTGAGAAACATATTAAGGATAATGAATTTTCAAAAAATTATCTCCTGTGCGGAGAAGAAGATTATCTTAGAAAACTGTATAAAGATAAATTAAAGTCAGCTATAATTGGTGATAATTTAACTATGAATTATAGTTATTATGAGGGTAAAAACATTGACCCCAGTGAAGTGATAGATGAGGCAAATACTTTGCCTTTCTTTAGCGATCGTAAATTAATTATAATTGAAAACAGTGAATTCTTTAGTGTGCAAAATAATCTTGCTGATAATTTAAGTGGTTTTCCTGAGTCTACTATTATAATATTTATTGAAGAGAAGGTGGATAAAAGAACTAAATTATATAAGCAGATCAAAAAACTAGGAACAGTTACAGACTTTAAGAAACTAAGTGAAAGAAACTTAGAAATCTTTATAGCTTCCTTATTAAAAAAAGACAAGATGAGGATAACAACCCGAAATGTAGCTTATTTATTAGAAAAAATAGGCCCTAATATGGTAAACATAGTAAGTGAAGTAGAAAAATTGATTTCCTATGCCTACGGTAGAGAGGAAATCACTAAAGCTGATATAGATGCAGTATGTACCGAACAAACTGAAGGAAAGATATTCCAGATGATTGATGCTATAACTAATAAAGATATAGATACTGCCCTTGATTTGTACTATGATTTACTAGAATTAAATGAAAGTCCTAATTCAATATTGTTTTTACTTTCAAGGCATTTTAAGATACTTATTCAAACTAAAGATTTATATAAACGTGGGGTTGGTAATAATGAAATTGCAAGAAAGGCTGGAGTGAATTCTTATTTTGTTAATAAGTATATCTCTCAAGGAAGAAAGTTTTCTATGAATACTTTAGAAAACAATTTAAGTCTATGTAATACTACTGAAGCAGATATTAAAACAGGAAATCAACAAGCTCAATTAGGGGTGGAAGTTTTAATAATCCAATTTGCTAACTAATAGATATCTACAGAAACCTATATATCATATAGATTTCTGTAGATATTTTTTAAAATACAATAGAGGTGTGATAATATGAGTATATACACAAAAAAAGGCGATTATGGTCTTACTTCCTTACTAGATAATAAACAAGTATCTAAGTCAGATGATAGAATTGGACTTGTAGGTGAAATTGATGAACTAACAAGCCATCTAGGAATGGTTAAAGCATCTTATCCGAAGAAGGATATAAAGGCAGGAATAGAGCAAATTCAAAAGAATTTGCAGACTCTTATGTCTTCGGTTGCAGACCAAAATAATAGAAAGTATAAACTTAAAGAAGGTGATGTTACTTATCTTGAAGAAGAAATCGACCGTCTTGAGGGCTTGTATCCAAAAATCACTGAATTTGTTTTGCCTGGTGAAAACCCATTATCGGCACAAATTGATGTTTCAAGAACAGTGACGAGAAGGGTGGAACGTACTTTGGTTTCCACAGCCAAAAAATATAATATTGATTCCTTATCAAAGAAATATATTAATCGTTTATCTGACTATCTATATGTGTTAGCAAGATATACAGATTATCTGCTTAGTGATGGTAGTGGAATTAAAGAAAGCAGATCAAGGTTTGAGAATAAAGGTGAAGATTCTATCTAAACTACCACTAGCTGGAGAAAATTTCTTGCATCGACAAAATGGATGATGTATAAATTTCCTTTATTTGTTTGACATTTAAAGGTAATCAAGATATAATCAAATCAAATTTAATCATTTCAAATTGGTCAAAGTTCTATTCACAAAAATCATATTATATAGTAATATATCTGAAGTTTTATGATTTGAATATAAGTATATTGTAAGATAAGAGATTATAGGTGGACAACCAATGTTTTTTTTGTCTATTAATTTACAATGGATGTAATATGTTTATTTGGTTTTTATTCAATGATAGATATGGCAAGGAGATAATTGCTTGTCTTTTTTATGAATTATTACTTCGCTTAACAATGTTTTTTAACTTGACCAAACTTAATTACACTGAAATAATTAACAATAACGATAAGTAATATGCAGAGAGGAGGAACTATGACTAATTTAACTTTTCTAACATTTTTGTCATCGTCACTTGGTATTAGGTTTCAAGAGGCAGTTCTGAATACCATTATCGGAATGGGTGTAGTCTTTGGAGTATTAATATTAATAGCATTTATTATTTATTTGTTTAAATATATTCCAGACAATTCTGATGGGAAAGACAAAAAAACAAAGTAAAATAATAAAATTGAAAAATTGAATTAAAGGAGGATTTATGGATTATATAATTGATGTATTGGTAGATCTAGGCCAGCAATCTGCTTTCAACGATTTAACATATAAAAACTTTATAATGATCGTAGTTGCCTGTTTCTTTTTATATCTTGCAATAGCAAAGGACTATGAACCCTTATTATTATTACCAATTGCATTTGGTATGTTACTTGTCAACTTATTTCCAGGAATTATGCTACCTCCCTCAGTTGATGTCCACGGAAACGAAGTAGCCGGTGGATTATTATATTATTTTTACTTAGGAGACAAATGGGGTATCTTCCCCTCTCTCATATTTTTAGGGGTCGGGGCAATGACTGACTTTGGACCTTTGATAGCTAATCCTAAAAGCTTTTTACTAGGAGCAGCAGCACAATTTGGTGTTTTTTCGGCATATTTATTTGCTGTTCTTTTTGGGTTTTCTGATGGGGCAGCGGCTTCAATATCAATAATTGGAGGAGCAGACGGTCCAACATCTATTTACTTAGCATCCATACTTGCACCAGAATTACTTGGACCAATTGCATTAGCGGCCTACTCTTATATGTCATTAGTTCCAATTATTCAGCCACCTGTAATGAAGGCTTTAACAACAGAAGATGAACGTAAAATCAAAATGAAACAACTTAGAAAAGTTTCAAAAAGAGAGAAAATATTATTCCCTATTATAGTAACAATAGTAGTTGTTTTGATATTACCTACAACAGCACCACTTGTTGGAATGCTTATGCTTGGTAATTTATTTAAAGAAAGTGGAGTTGTTCCGCAACTTGTTGAAGTGTCATCTAATGCACTTATGTATATAGTTGTAATCTTATTAGGTGTTTCAGTAGGAGCAACTGCAAGTGCAGAACTTTTCCTAACAACAGATACTCTTAAAATCATATTCCTAGGTTTATTTGCATTTATTATAGGAACTGCATCCGGTGTAATATTAGCTAAGATTATGAATAAGTTCTCAAAAGACAAAATTAATCCTCTGATTGGTTCGGCAGGTATATCTGCAGTGCCTATGGCAGCAAGGGTTTCACAAAAAGTTGGTTCAGAAGCTGATC
>CAZXSM010000001.1:248-8898 GCA_964643255.1 uncultured Lachnospiraceae bacterium | reverse complement strand
ACAAACTTCTTATTAATGCATGCTATGGGACCTAACGTAGCAGGAGTTATAGGAACTGCTATAGCAGCAGGTGTGTTTCTTGCAATGTTTGGCTAATTTCAAGTTTAAGGGTTATAGATGGAACTACATATGAAGTACAAGTTATATAATTAACAACATAGAGAAAGAATAATTGGGAAGTCTTGAATTTAAGACTTCCCAATTTAACATATATAGGAAACATATATATATCCCGTATTTGTGAATGTACTGAATTAAAAACTGTTAAATTTGGGGTATTTTATGGCATATTATATTTGTAATAATTAGACATAGAGTATACAATAGGATTAAATGTATTTTTAAAAAGACATGGGAATAAACAATGTTATTAAGTTAATAACAGACAAAAAATAAAATTATAACGGAGAAAAAAATGAAAAAGTATATATTAGATATGGATAAGTATAAGTCTTTAGCCAGGCAGGCTGGGACAGAGAGTTGTGTTTTGCTAAAAAATGATGATGAGGCATTACCTTTGAAGGCAGATAATACTATATCTGTGTTTGGGCGTAATGGATTTAACTATTATAAGAGTGGGACAGGTTCTGGAGGACTTGTTAACACTAAGTATGTAGTAGGTATTATTGACGCCTTAAAAGACAGGGACGACATAAAGCTAAATGAAGAATTGATTCAGGTGTATGAAGACTGGATAGAGGACCATCCATTTGAAAAGGGCCAGGGTTGGGGTCAGGAACCTTGGACTCAGGAAGAGATGCCTATTAGTATGGAAGAGGTAGAAAAAGCAGCCAGTAAGTCAGATATGGCTTTGGTGATTATTGGACGTACAGCAGGGGAAGACCAAGATACTAAAGCAGAAGCTGGTAGCTATTATTTGTCTGAGACAGAAGAACAAATGTTAGAAAAAGTTACTAAGGCTTTTGAAAATGTAGTAGTAGTTTTAAATGTAGGTAATATTATTGATATGAAATGGGTAGATACTTACAATCCATCAGCTGTTATATATGTATGGCAAGGTGGTCAAGAAGGTGGTAATGGAGTGGCTGATGTTTTATGTGGTGATATAAGCCCATCTGGTAAGTTACCCGATACAATTGCTTATAATGTAGAAGACTATCCTTCATCAGATAATTTTGGTGGCGAATTTGAAGCTATATATGCAGAAGATATATATGTAGGATATAGATATTTTGAAACATTTGCAAAAGACAAGGTACAGTATCCATTTGGATTTGGTTTATCATATACTACATTTGATTTTACCGTAGATTCATTTGTTGAAAAAGAAGATACCATAGAATTTGATGTAGAAGTAGAAAACACTGGTTATTTCCCAGGTAAAGAAGTGATACAGGTATATGCGAATTTACCTCAAGGAAAACTTGGAAATCCCTTAGTGGAGCTTAAAGCTTTTCAAAAAACTAAGGAACTTAAGCCAAACACCAAAGAAAGCCTTCATTTTTCAATTCCTAAATCAGACTTATCATCTTACGATGATAGTGGAGTTACAGGACATAAGTCTTGCTATGTACTAGAAGCTGGTAATTATAATATTTACCTAGGAAATAGTATACGAAACACCTCTTTAGCAGGGACTTTTACTATAGATAAAACAATAGTTGTTGAGCAACTTGAAGAAGTTTGTGCTCCAGTACAAGAATTTAAACGTATAAAACCTGTTATTCAAGATGAAAGCTTGACTCTTCAGTATGAATCTGTGCCAACAAGAACCATAGAGCCTATGGATAAGATTAAAAAAGATAGGCCAGAAGATCTAACTTATACTGGGGATAAGGGTTACAAGTTATCAGATGTATATGATGGGAAGATAGATATGGATACATTTATTTCCCAACTTAGTGATGAGGAACTAGCTTGTATTGTTCGTGGTGAAGGTATGAATAGCCCTAAGGTAACACCAGGAACTGCATCAGCTTTTGGCGGTATAACTGAAAGTCTAAAAGAATTTGGAATCCCTGCAGGATGTTGTAGTGATGGACCATCAGGTATACGTATGGATAATGGTACAGAAGCTTTCTCTCTTCCTAATGGAACTGCCCTTGGAGCAACATTCAATGAAGACTTAGTAGAAGAGCTTTATCAAATGGAAGGTATGGAATTGAGAAGCAATAAGATAGATACTCTTCTTGGTCCAGGGATCAATATTCATAGAAACCCTCTTAATGGTAGAAACTTCGAGTATATTTCAGAAGACCCATATTTAACAGGAATAATGGCTAAGGCTCAGGTTGAAGGAATGGCCTATGCAGGTGTTATCGGCACTATGAAGCATTTTGCAGCAAACAACCAAGAATTTAGCAGAAGAAAATTGAATTCTGTAGTATCAGAAAGAGCCCTTAGAGAAATATATCTAAAAGGCTTTGAAATTGCTGTAAAAGAAGGTGGAGCTTGTTCGATTATGACTAGTTACGGTGCAATTAACGGTATATGGACTGCAGGTAACTATGATTTATGTACAAGAATTTTACGAGAAGAATGGGACTTTAAAGGAATAGTAATGACAGACTGGTGGGCAGAGATAAATGATGAAGGAGGACAAGCAACTAGAGACAACACTGCAGCTATAGTGAGAGCTCAAAATGATTTATATATGGTTGTTTTAGATGCTGAGTCAAATAGTAATAATGATAACTCTCTTGAATCTATGAATTCTGGTAAAGTTACTAGAGGAGAATTCCAAAGATCTGCCAAAAACATTTGTAATATACTAATGAAAGCACCAGCTATGGATTACTTTTTAGATAGGGTAGTTGATGATGTTGAAGTAATTGGTGATGAGTCTGACATAGCCAATGAAGTAGAAATCAGTGAGTATTATACAATGTCAGATGATCTTACAATTGATTTGAGCAATATAGATACATCTTCAGGTAATAGTGTAAGCTTTGGTGTTACAGCACCTAAACCAGGCATGTACAAATGTGATATGAAAATGAGAGCTAATGCAAAAGAACTTGCTCAAATGTCAATGTCTGTATTTGTTAATAACAATTTAGTAGGTATGACTTCTCTTACAGGAGCAGATAAGGACTGGACTAATAAAACTATAGATTTAGGCTTTATGAATGCTAATTGCTATATAAAACTTTACTTTTCTATGAGTGGAATGGAATTAGAGAGTATGTATATTTATGAAGTGGAAAGTGACCTTACTGAATAGCTTTCTATTTGAAAAAGCTTAGTTAAAGGAAACTGTATTTGAAGTAAAGATAATATAAAAAGGAAGAACCAGTATTCTATATATCAGTACAGAATACTGGTTCTTCCCTTTTTTTGATAAATATAATATGTATTATACAGATATTACATATATTGATTTGAATTTCCACTAGTGTTATCATTACGAACTATGAAGTATACAATCACACCAACTAACCAAGATGTGATAACTATAAGAAGCCATAATGTCCCGTTTAGGTTGCGACTATTAGCATCTCTATATATATACACTCCAAGAACAAGAGAGAGAACAAAAGAAGCTAATCCAATTAAAGCTGTAAATGTACCTCCTAGTAATGTTGCGATTCCTAATTCTGCCATAAGACATACCCCTTTCTTTCTTTAGAAATTTAAACTATTGAAGTTTTAAAATTAGTTTAATTATAGCAAGTCTTACAATATATGGCAACAAATCTTTTCAAGCAACTTATAACAAAAAAAGAGAGTCATCTTCTGTAAGTATTTCCACTTGCCTATCCTAGGCTTTGGAAGACTATAAAAGATAACTCTCTTTTTTATTATATATATAATGTTTAAGATCTAAATTTATGTTATTAATTACATTTTGTTAACAGCTTTTGTAAGCTTTGACACTTTTCTAGCAGCAGTATTCTTGTGAAAAACATTCTTAGATACAGCTTTAGAAATTTGAGAAATAGCTTTAGTTAAATTAGCTTGTGCAAGGTCTTTGTCGCCGGCAGCCACGGCAGCTTCAACACCCTTTACAGCAGATCTAACTTTAGTTTTAACAGCTCTATTTACCAGTGTTTTTCTTTCGTTAACACGAACTCTTTTCTTTGCAGATTTTAAATTAGCCACTTGTACACCTCCAAAATATTTATTAAATTAATTTTGTTTAATTAAATTGGGACACGGACCTTTAATGTAAACATACTATGACATTTTAGTACAAAGCTTTTGTTATGTCAATACATAAATAAATAAAATTGGTTAAAAATAATAAATGAGAAAATATAATGATTAAATAATAATATAAAATATAGAAAGGGTTGATTAACATTAAACAAGAATATCCAGAAACAAATCCTCCTCATCTTAAAACGAATACGGATGACTTTAAAGACGAGAGTATAATAAAAGAAAAACAAGATCAATTTACAGTGCCGAGAACTGACCTTGCCCTTGAAGTTAGGGAAACATTTGAAGATGATGATGTTGAAATTCAAGGAGTAATCCTAAAAGAAGATTATGATGATAAAACAGATATATGTGTAACCACTGTGGAAATACAGGATAAAAAAGGTGCCCATATAATGCGAAAACCTATGGGAACTTATATAACGATTGAGGCTCCTAGACTAAACCAAGCAGATGAAAGTCACCAAGAGCCAGTTTCAAAAGAAATTAGGAAAAATTTAAAAAAACTTATAGGAAGTAGAAAACATGACAAAATCCTAGTAGCTGGTCTAGGCAATCGTGATATAACTCCTGATGCGCTAGGTCCAGAAGTAATTGATAACCTCTTTGTAACTAGACATTTAATAAGGGAATACGGTGAAGACTTCCAGACACAAAACAAGTTAATTGATATAAGTGCCATATCTCCCGGTGTAATGGGTCAGACAGGCATGGAAACCAGAGAAATAATTAAAGGTGTTATAGAAGAGACGAAACCAGACCTTGTAATAGTTGTAGATGCACTTGCTTCAAGAAGTATGAATAGGCTAAATACTACAGTCCAAATTACAGACACAGGAATCTCTCCAGGCTCAGGAGTGGGCAACAATAGACAGGCTTTAAATGAGGAAAGCCTTGGCTTCCCCGTTATTGCTCTAGGCGTACCAACAGTTGTAGATGCAGCAACTATTGTAAATGATACAATGGAACAATTTATGGTCAAACAAGGTTTTAATCCAAAAGAAATAGATCAATTAAATAATGAACTTAATGAATCAATCATTTATAATATGTTTGTAACCCCTAAAAACATTGATGAATCTATAAAGCGAATTAGTTTTACAATATCAGAAGCCTTAAATTCATGTTTTGTTGGTTGAAGGCATGTCTAAAGTTTTTATTAAGTTTCTTTAGAAATGTAATCATAAATCTCCTTTTTGCATATGATAAATTAGGGCGCATACCTAATTTATCATGAAATGGAGATAATATAATGAAAAATAAGCCTTTAAAAAGGTTTTATGAATTTATTTGGATAGTTATATTTATAATAAGCATATTCTTATTAATTGAAAATATATGGTTTATACATAAGGAAACAATAAAGAGTAAAGATACCTATGATGATGAAATATGTTTATCAGAAGAAACTTATTCTTCAAAAGAAGTTAAAATTCCAAAGGAAGACAAAGATATATTTCCCACAAAATCACAAAACATAGACCTGGCTAAAAACATCGACAAAGACCTTAACAAAGACCTTGACAAGATAAAAGTATCTCCTATGTATAGTGGAATACCAATATTAAACTATTTGGCAGACAATGTTAGTGGACTTAGTCCTAATATATTCATTGATTCATTGGCCAAGAACTTTCCAATCAATCAATATGTGGTAGATGCAGCCTTGTTAAATCATGATGCATTTGTGACAGATGAAAATTCAGGCAAAGACCTTTATGAAATTACTAACAACATCAGAAATGATAATAGGATTCATACTGGTAAGGTTGAAAGTATAGAGAATCAGGCAAGTCTGCCAATTGATGTAATAGAGGGTGGGGTTGAAGAATTAGAATTAGAAGGAGAAGAAAGTCCTAAGAATATTCCAAATCAAGAAGTAGTAGGAAGAATGCAGGGAGAAACATTCACCCTAGAGCAATTAGAAAATAGGTCATTCTTCTATAATAACTTTTACATAATTGACCCCTCCACTAAAATAACAGATTTATTATTTGAACCAAGGACATTATTAGAAAAGAACTTAAGTATAGAAAAAGATCCAAGCAAGCCACAAATTCTCATTTATCATACTCATTCACAGGAAGAATTTTGTGATAGTAGACCAGGGGTAGAAGAGGACACTGTAGTAGGTGTTGGAAGTGTGTTAGCACAAGTTTTATCAGACTATGGCTACAATGTTATTCATGATAAGTCAAAGTATGACATAATGGGAGAAGGACTAAATAGAAGTCTAGCCTATAACTATGCAAATGCTGGAATAACAAAAATACTAGAAGAAAACCCTAGCATAGAAATTCTTATAGATGTACATAGAGACTCCGGTAATAAAAGAGTAGCCACAATCAATGGTGTAGATATTGCCCAAGTTATGCTTTTTAACGGAATTGTTACTGATGCTAAAGGTCAACCAATTGAAAAGCTTCCTAATCCCAATCTCCAAGGCAACCTAGCCTTCAGCCTTCAACTTCAACTAAAAAGCAGAGAGTTCTATCCTGGCTTTATGTATAAAAACTACTTAAAATCACTACGCTACAATCTTCACCATAAAGAGCGGAGTATCCTAGCTGAAGTTGGCACAGTGAATAACACCGTGGAGGAAGCTAAAAATTCCATGCATTTACTAGGCTCAGTAATTGACGAAGTCTTATCAGACGAATAACAATAAAAATAATTTCTTATATAAGAAATTTACATATTTGATATTGTAGGATACAAACTGTATTTGTATCCTACATAAATCTTGTAAGGAATAAATCTTCGTGTTATACTAAAGTGAAATTGTTCATTTAACTTAGGAGGAAGAAAATCAATGATAGACCAAAGCAAAATACGTAATTTTTGTATTATTGCACACATAGATCACGGCAAGTCAACTTTAGCAGACCGAATAATAGAAAAAACGGGACTTCTAACAGATCGAGAAATGCAATCACAAGTTCTCGACAATATGGATATAGAAAGAGAACGTGGAATTACAATAAAGGCACAAACTGTCCGTACTTTATATAAAGCAAACGATGGAGAAGAGTATATACTAAACTTAATAGATACACCAGGACATGTAGACTTTAACTATGAGGTGTCAAGAAGTTTAGCAGCTTGTGAAGGAGCTATATTAGTTGTAGATGCCGCACAAGGTATAGAAGCTCAAACTTTAGCTAATGTATATTTAGCCTTAGAACATGATTTAGAAATAATACCTGTAATTAACAAAATAGACCTACCAAGTGCAGATCCTGATAGGGCTAAGAAAGAAATCGAAGATATAATTGGGCTTGATGCTTCAGACGCCCCTCTTATTTCAGCAAAAAACAATATAAATATAGAAGAAGTATTAGAACAAATAGTAGATAAAGTTCCAGCTCCGACAGGTGATCCCGAAGGGCCTTTACAGGCGCTTATATTTGACTCTATTTATGATCCCTATAAAGGAGTTATTGTTTTTGTAAGAGTAATGGAAGGTACAGTAAAAACAGGAACAGAAATCAAAATGATGGCTACAGGTTCTATTGCAGAAGTAGCGGAGATAGGTACATTTGGGCCAGGCAGGTTTATACCAGAAGATAAATTAACAGCTGGAAGTGTTGGTTATATAACGGCTAGTCTTAAAGATGTAGGTCAAACCCAGGTTGGTGACACAGTAACTGAGGCTAATAATCCTTGTAAAGAGGCTCTTCCAGGTTACAAAGAAGCCAGTCCAATGGTATTTTGTGGTATGTATCCAGCAGAAGGCGAAAATTATGAAGATTTAAGAGAAGCATTAGAAAAGTTACAGTTAAATGACGCTTCCCTTCAATATGAGCCAGAAACATCTATAGCACTTGGCTTTGGATATAGGTGTGGCTTCCTTGGTTTACTTCATTTGGAAATAGTCCAAGAAAGATTAGATAGGGAATTTAACTTAGACATTATTACAACTGCACCTAGTGTAATCTATAAGATCCATAAAAAGAATGGCCAAGTTATAGACATAAGTAATCCAACTGAAATGCCAGATCAAACAGAAATAGACTATATGGAAGAACCAATAGTTAATGCTGAAATAATGGTAACAACTGAACATCTTGGTGCAATTATGGAATTATGTCAAGAACGTCGAGGCACTTATAAGAGTATGGATTATCTAGAAGAAACTAGGGTTCTACTTAAATATGAAATGCCCCTTAATGAAGTTATATATAATTTTTTTGATGCACTAAAATCAAAATCTAGAGGTTATGCATCCCTTGACTATGAATTTATAGGATATAGAGAAGCAGAGCTTGTTAAACTGGATATACTGGGACATGATGACCCAACTATTATTCGAATGTTAGAAGATTTAACAGGGGTTGATGCCACCACTATTCCATTAGATGATAAAGAGACAATGTCTTTATTTACTTCTACAAAAGCCCTGGGAATAAAACCAGAGGATATTGATAGTAAAGTGGCGTCTTTAGCAGTACCAGAGTTTGGTACAAAATTTGTTAGGCAAATGCTTGTTGATACAAAACCGACAACCTTCTCAGAACTTATTAGGATT
>CAZXSM010000001.1:0-238 GCA_964643255.1 uncultured Lachnospiraceae bacterium | reverse complement strand
GATATACTAATAAATAAAGAAGAAGTAGACGCATTGTCATTTATTGTACATGAGAGTACAGCATATGAAAGAGGAAGAAAAATCTGCGAGAAATTAAAAGATGAAATACCAAAACATCTTTTTGAAATACCTATTCAAGCTGCCATAGGTAACAAAGTTATTGCTAGAGAAACAGTTAGAGCTCTTCGCAAAGACGTTTTATCAAAATGTTATGGTGGAGATATATCTAGAAAGAGAA